>CAKQSU010000299.1 GCA_934273135.1 uncultured Clostridia bacterium | reverse complement strand
TCCCCGATATATGCTACTGTATAAACAGCGGATCTGTCGGCAGGATTTCTTATACAATACCGGGGCATATCGATATGGCAGAAGGAGAGAGATATCGTCTGCAGACCGAATTTCGATTCCAATACGGGGATGAGTATTTTGAACCGTTAAAAAATCGGTTGGAATTTGAAATAGTGAAAAAAACAACCATTGGTGTACCACCTCTTAAGATAAACATCCTGACCACATCAGGCGGTGCACATGAATTTGAGACTTCTCTTTGCCTCGGCACAAGGACAACTACCGAAAACAACTCAAACAATACAGTGGTTTCTATGCAATTCTGCGGTCCGGATATCGGAAAAGAAAGCGGTCTGCCAAAGATTACAACTGAAAGTGCAGCATCAAGGTCCGACCGAAAAGCCAGCCGTCTCTTGCTGTTTTTTGATACGCTTCCCGACAATGTGACGATAAAGTGTATGCCAAAGGAAGGCGGAAACATCAGACAGATTGCAGATATTGAGCGCGATTATATGCACTACTCATTTCAGCTTCTGGAGGGGAGTTATATCTATCGCGTGATAGCCGAATGGAATAACGGAAATCGGCTGTTCTGCACACCTATAATTTCTCATGCTGCGAAAGGAATATGATATGACATATACTCAAAAAACGATGGATAATCTCCGGCGACTTGCCGCGCTGTCCGACAAAAGAAACGGCATTACTCCGGAGATGTATACCGAGCACGCAGTGTTTCGCGGGCTCAGAGATATGGCAGGCAACGGCGTTGTGACCGGGCTTACCGAAATATCTACCATAAAAGCAAAGGAAAAAGCACCGGACGGCACCGTTCATACATGTCCCGGGGAACTTTACTATCGCGGATACAATATCTGTGATCTTGTCGGCGGCTTTTCTTCTGAAAACCGTTTCGGCTTTGAGGAAATCGCCTATCTGCTGCTTTTTTCCGAGCTGCCGGACAAAAAGGAGCTGCACCGTTTTGAAAAAATGCTGTCAGAATTCCGCAGTCTGCCGAAATCCTTTGTGCGGGACATGATTATGAAAGCCCCCGGGCGGGATGTTATGAATATTCTATCGCGCTGCGTGCTGGCTCTTTACACCTATGACGATGATCCGGACAACATATCCACGGAAAACATCCTGCGTCAGTGCCTGTTTCTCATCGCCGCCTTCCCTATGCTGGCGGTTTACAGCTATCAGTCGTATCAACACTACCACTGCGGGGAAAGTCTGATTATCCACCGCCCGGAAAAAGGATTGTCCACGGCAGAAAACACCTTGCGTATGTTGCGTATCACCGGTGATTACACACCGCTTGAAGCCAAACTCCTTGATCTTGCTCTCGTGCTTCACGCAGAGCACGGCGGAGGCAACAATTCCACCTTTACCACGCATGTCGTATCCTCTTCCGGAACCGATACTTACTCTACCATTGCTGCGGCTCTCGGCTCCTTGAAAGGTCCACGGCACGGTGGAGCCAATATCAAGGTGGTTCAGATGTTTGATGACATGAAGAAAAACGCCAACACAAAAGACAAGGACGCCGTTGCCGGGTATTTGACATCTCTGCTGAACAAAGAAGCTTTTGACCGCTCCGGACTGATCTACGGGATCGGTCACGCTGTGTATTCGGATTCCGATCCAAGAGCGGAGCTCCTGATGAACTGCGCGGCTGAACTTGCAGAAGAAAAAGGATATCAGGAGGATTACAGGTTGTATTCCCTTGTCGCAAAGCTGGCACCGGAAATCATTGCGAAAAAGCGCATGATGTACAAAGGGGTCAGTGCAAATGTGGATTTCTACTCCGGTCTTGTTTATCGGATGCTGAATCTGCCACTCGAACTGTATACGCCGATTTTTGCAATGGCGCGTATTGTCGGCTGGAGCGCCCACCGTCTGGAGGAACTGCAAAATGCAGGCAAGATCATCCGACCTTCTTATATCGGCGTAAAAAAGCGGCAGAAGTATATACCGCTGGAATCTCGTTGATTTCGTTTCATGTGATTATATTCATGCTTACTTGTATTCGGAACTTCCCCCGATGCACTTTAACTCATTGCATAAGAAGGAAAGAAAAAATGAAATGGTTTTATGAACTTTTGTGGCTTTGGAAATGCTTGGGCATATCGCTGTTGATATCTGCCGTCA
>CAKQSU010000298.1 GCA_934273135.1 uncultured Clostridia bacterium | reverse complement strand
GTTATACACCGTGCAAGCGGGAAGTTCCGCCACGGCGTAAAGAACGCAAACGTCGCTGTCCGGGTCGCCGCCGACAAACAACGCGGGATAGGTCTTTCCGTCGTAAGTCGTGATGCTGACGGGGTTTTTGTCGCTCGTTCCCGGGGTGTCCGCGGCGTCAAGCTTGTCCGCTGCAATAGACTTTTCGATAAAATCGAGACTCGTTAAAACATAACTCGTCTTTTCCGGCGTCACGCCGGCGGATACTTCGTCATCCGTGAGTTTTGTTTCGCCCGAGCCTATGACTATTCCCGAAGCCGTCAACGTGGTTTTTTCCGTTTTGTAATTAACCTTGACGATTGTTTTTTCAACACGCTTTAAAACGGATTTTATATCGGTCGGCTCATCTTCTACGGGGTCGCTCGGCTTCACCTCTTTCACGGTTACGGTAATGTTTTTTGCCGAAGCGGAGGAAGTAGTCGGTTTTTTGCCCGAGTCGCCGCTGTCATTGCCGTCCGACGCGAAGTTGCACCCGACGAGAGTAACTATCGCAATCATAATAAGCGCAATCGCAAGCGCGAATATTTTCTTTTTCATACGCACTCCTCGTTTAACATACATTTATAGTTAATTATACACTATTTTCATTATAATTGTCAAAGTTAAAAATGACATTTTGGAATAATAACTTTTTTTAGGCTCATAATACTAACAAGCGGCGTTCAAACAAAGGAATTTTCCGTTACGAAAGGAATTTTCGACAAAAAGGAAAAGACACTCGTTTGATGATAGAACAAGCGTCGCAGATATAATCCGCAAAACATCGCGGCTCGGACAAAACCCGTTTTTGCCCCTGTCACGAATACGCGGAGGGGCTTTTGCGAAAAAAGAAAAAGGCTTTTTGCTGAAATTTCTTTACAGCAAAAGCCTTTTTTATATGCGCGCGGTGCGCGCTCGATATTTGTGCCTTATGCACAAGTGATATGCCGCTTTGCCCGCTATCGGGGAAGTCCGCCACACAAAGATTTTTCAAAATCGGGGAAAAGTCGCATGATGAGAAAAGACCGTCCGACGGAAAAGCCGTCGGACGGAAAGATGCAAACAAGAGTGAAAATTAAGTTTTTATCGCTTTTCTTATTACTAAGAAGCCCCAAACTACAATTCCTGATAAGATTACGCAGTCGGCTATTATTAAAAGTTCTGTCCAGAGCGGCAAGCGGTAACCTTTTACTTCGCCGTTCATCGCGCAACTGTTGGCGACCGTGTACAGAACGTTCTTTACGCTACGGCGCAAGACGAAGGAGTCCGCCGCGGAAGACGGGTCTGCCGTCCAGCGGTTATCGGGCATGGTCGTAAGATTCAAGTCCCCGCCGGCATAGTGCATTTGCGCGGCGTTCATATAAACGCTAAGGTTAAAATCGCTTATAACCGTACCTTTAAAGCCCCACTCGTTGCGCAATACTTCGGTTAAAAGCCTATAATCGCCGCCTGCCCAAGTTGTGCCTATACGGTTAAAGGAACTCATAACCGCCGTGGTTCCGCCGTTTTTGACCGCCTTTTCAAAAGGCTTTAAGTAAACTTCGCGCATGGACTGTTCGGTGAGCCATGTGACAAGACCGTTGGAATCTCTGTGCGTTTCCTGCTCATTGACGGCAAAGTGCTTGACGTACATATACACGCCCTTTTCTTTTGCTCCCGCGATTTCCGCAGCGGCAAGCTCGCCCGACAAAAATCCGTCCTCCGAAAAATACTCGAAGTTTCTGCCGCCGAAAGGCGAACGGTGAATGTTCACGCCGGGCGCATAAAGCCCGCTATAAGGCGTTTTATCGCCCCTTTCGTTACCAAACACACCCTCGCTGCCTATCGATTCGCCCACTTTTTTGACAAGCTCTTTGTTCCACGTTGCGGCAATAACGCATTCGGAAGCGTAAGAACAAGTATCGTAATATTTGCCCGTTAAATCCATAAAGTTGACAAACCCGACGGGACCGTCCGATTCAAGCGTTTCGGGCTTGCCGATATAACTAATCGAGGGGGATTTGAAGTTTCCGTTTTCCACCATAGTTAGCATATCGGCAAAGGTTATCGCGGACAAAAGCTTTTCCCACTTTTCATCGTTATAATTAAGCCCGCGCATTTCGGAAAGCCTTATATCCGATTCCACAGCCTTTTCGGCTTGCTT
>CAKQSU010000297.1 GCA_934273135.1 uncultured Clostridia bacterium | reverse complement strand
GTACAAACCCGACTTGCGTTTGCATACTTTTGTGTCTCGAATCGGTTTTCGCTTTGATTGCCGAAAGTATAATTTACGCAATAAGGGGGCAAAGTTTTGTGTATGAGCCTCTTCGCTATCTCGGTTGCGCACTTATGCTTGTAGCCGTCGTCGTTGCTCAAATCGATGTGGACGAAATCATAGAAAAGGTTAAAAACAACAAAAAAGGCAAATGATTATTTTCGGGCTTTAAATAAAAAAACAATATCGGAACGGGATTTGCGCGTTATAGTCGTAATCCCGTTGATTTTTTTTACTTTTTGTAGTAAAATCATAACAAGAGGAAAGTTGAAAGCTTGTTTATGCGCACGGTGTGCGGTCAATATGACTGCACGCGGGCAATCGATATTCACGCTTAGCGTGAGAGCTTAGAGGATAAACTGAAAGTTGAAAATTGAAAGTTGAAAATATAGGTCGGTAAGGAATTTTAATATGAAAAACGATTACGAATATCTCGTTACGGCGGCGGGGAGAGTAAACATAATAGGTGAGCATATCGATTATTGCGGCGGAAAGGTTTTCCCGGCGGCGTTGTCGCTTGTCAATAAAATTTACTGCCGCAAAAACGGAACGGACAAAATAAACCTCGCCTGGACGGATATTCCCGACAAAATAACGCTTGACATATCTAAGCTCGGCGAGTATAAGAACGTCAAATACGCCGATTACATTGCCGCGTGCGCTTACATAATGCAACTTGACGGCAAAGAGGTTGTCGGCGCGGATATGCTTATCGATTGCGGCGTGCCTTTCGGGAGCGGGCTTTCTTCATCGGCGGCGATAGAGGTTTCGACGCTTGCGGCTCTACATACGCTTGCGGGCTTGCCGATTGACAAAAAGACAATCGCGCTCGAGGCTTGGCGTGCCGAAAGAGAGTACGTCGGAATGAATTGCGGGATTATGGATCAGTACGCTTCGGCGTTCGGAAAAAAGGATTGCGCCTTACTTCTCGACTGCAAAAAAATAACGCACGAATACGTTCCGTTTAAACTCGACGGCGTATCTCTCGTTATCGCAAACACAAATAAGCCGCATTCGCTTGTCGAAAGCAAATATAACGACCGCCGAGCGGAAACGGAAGAGGCTTTAAGGCTAATCAAAGAAGTTAAAAACATAAGTTGCCTTGCCGATTTGTCGATTGACGACCTTGAAGCCGTAAAAGGAGTTTTAACGGGCGTTTTATATAAACGCGCAAAACACGTCGTGTATGAGTGCGAGAGGGTAAACAAGGCTGTTTCCGCCCTTAAAAGAGGCAATATTGTTAAGCTCGGCGAACTTATGGTTGAATCGCACATGTCGCTAAGAGATTTGTATGAAGTGACAGGGAAAGAGCTTGACGCAATGTTTTTTGCGGCTCGCGCCTTTGACGGGTGCGTCGGTACGAGAATGACCGGGGGAGGTTTTGGAGGATGCACGATTTCGCTTGTGAAAAGCGAGCGCGTGGCGGAGTTTGAAAAATTCGTCGGCGAAAGGTACGAAAAAGAGACGGGTTACGTCCCGAGCTTTTACGTCGCCGAGATTTCCGACGGAATAACAGTGGAAAAGTTGAAAGGTGAAAGCTGAATTATGCGTGCGAAGCACGCTCGATATTTGCGCCTATGGCGCAATCGATATAGCCTCAAAGCGGCTCGATATTTGCCCGCATGCGGGCAATCGATATTCGCGCAAAGCGCGAGAAAAAATAACTACGGAGTAAAAAAATATGGCTATTTTGGTGACGGGCGGAGCCGGGTATATCGGCTCGCACACCCTTGTGGAACTCATTAAAAAAGGTTACGAAACGGTTGTTATCGACAACCTTTACAATTCTTCCGAAAAATCTTTGGACAGAGTGGAAGCTATCACGGGCGTAAAACCGAAGTTTTACTTCGGCGACGTGCGCGACGAAGATTTGCTGAGAAGAATTTTCACGGAAAACGAGATTGAATACGTAATTCATTTTGCGGGGCTAAAAGCCGTAGGCGAATCTTGCAAAAAACCGCTGTTTTATTACGATAACAACCTGAACGGAACGCTTGTTTTGGTGAAAGTAATGACGGAATTTAACTGTAAAAACCTCGTGTTTTCTTCGTCTGCAACGGTATACGGTACGCCCGAGAGGCTTCCTCTCGACGAAACTTGCAAAATAG
>CAKQSU010000296.1 GCA_934273135.1 uncultured Clostridia bacterium | reverse complement strand
AGGCTACACAGCCTACTGCGAGTACCGCGGTGAGCAATAAAGCTAAAAGTTTCTTCATGTTATTCCTCCTACCCCTTTTTAAGGGGCAAAAAAATTAGTCAGAATGAAAATTTATTTTCGAGCCGCAATTCCTTAATAAGGACGGCTAAAAAATCATTGTTTGCGGAATTTGATTCCGTTTTCGCTCATTTCGTCTACGATGGCGAGAGATAAAACGTCAACGCCGTCTTTGCGAAGTCTGTCGCCGCCGCCCTGGTAACCCTTTTCTACCGCGGAAACGAACCCGACGAGCTGTGCGCCCGATTTTTCGACGATTGTTTTAAGCGCGTAAGCAGCTTCGCCCGTTGCAAGAAAATCGTCTACTATTAAAACTTTGTCGTTTTTGTCGATATAATCGGCGGAAACCATAAGCGTGTTGACTGTGCCGTGCGTGTACGACTTGGCAACGGCGGTTATCACGCCTTCGCCTAAGTTAGACGAACGGGATTTTTTTGCGAACAGCACGGGGCAATGGAAGAACCGAGCGACGAGAGAAGCGAAAGCAATGCCGGAAGCTTCTACCGTGAGAACCAACGTTACGCCGGCAGACTTGAAATGTTCGTAAACATATTCGCTCATCTTATCCATAAGGTCAACGTCTATGCGATGATTCAGAAAACCGTCAACTTTTAAGATGTCGCCTTTAAGGACTTTGCCGCGAGCAATAACGGTTTGTTCGAGAAGTTCCATATCCGTCCCCCTTGTTTACGCTTATATTATAGGCAACCGCGAGCGTTTAGTCAACTTTTATTCCGCCGCTTTTTAGTAAATTACTGCACAATATTCTTGTGCAATTTGCACAAGTCAAGGGGCGTTGTTTTATTTATTATGCTTATAATCGGCAAAAACACCTAAAATATGATTATTTTTGATATAAGAGAAAGTTATGACAAAAACAACGCAAGAGCGAAGCGTAAGCCGCGATTGCGTTCTTTTTGGAATAACGTAGGGGTTTATATGCGAGCGTTGCTCGCGCGATATTTGCCCGCACGCGGGCAATCGATATTCACGCTCCGCGTGAGTGACAGAAAAAGGTGCTTACGCACGCTGTTGGCTTGCATAAACACCTTTGGGGTTATTGAGTTTTTGCCGAATTAAGGCTGATTACGCCTGAGCTTCGGGCTTAGCTTCTTCTTTTACGATTGCAGCAAAAGCTTTTGCCGTAATGCTTTCTTTGTTTTCAGCTGTTCCGGAATTAAACTTGAACGAAACGTTGCTGAATGTAAGCTGATAAGCTGCATTATCCGTCTTATTTTTAAGAGAGAACTGAATAAATTCGCAAGCGTCGCCGTCTAATGCCTTAATTTCTACTTCAAAAGTAAAGCGATAAGTTTTTCCGCCGACTAACGTGACTTTTTCGGTCTTTCTGTCGATATCTTTACCATTGGCAACGATAAAGTAGTCCGCATCAAATTGAGCCGTAGCATCACCTGCAAGAGTTACGTCGAAAGAGAAAATCATTTTTCCGACATAAGAAGTAGTGCCGTCGGCAGAAGGATTGAAACGAATGTAGCTTTGGGAGTTTTGCTTTTTACCTACACTAACCACATTGCCATCAACAATTGACAAATATTTTCCTACATTGCTGCTTGTGCTTTCTGCTGTAGAGAAATACATTTTACCGGTGTTAGCCTTTAAAGCGGCTTTTTTAGTCCCGTCCTTACCTGTTGCAAAACCGACCGTTTCTTTCTGAACCAACGCCTTTTTGGTAGTTCCGCAAGCGGTGCAAACGCCGTCGGTGCCGAAGTTGTGAGCGGCGATTTCCTTTCCGCCGAAGAGTGCTGCGAAAGTCGTTTCTGTTGCGCAAGTGTCATCGGTGAAGTACTTTTTGCAAGTGGTGCAATAAACGTAAGCGGAATGTCCCGCAGCAAGGCAAGAAGCTTCTTCCGCGGCATGGGCTTCCTTAGCGTGACCCATAGCGGGGATATTAACGGAAGAACCGTCAATCACCATGGTGCCGTCCTGATCTTCAAAGTAGGTTTTGCAAGCAGAGCAGTAGTAGTAATCTATGTTACCCGCTTCGGTGCAGGTTTCTGCCTTAGCGGCGGTGTGGGTTATAACGTGTTTACCGTCTGCAGTTGCCGTGCATACGCCGGGAACAACGGGATAACCGGTAGCTAAACCGAAGTAA
>CAKQSU010000295.1 GCA_934273135.1 uncultured Clostridia bacterium | reverse complement strand
CGCTTAATTCGGGCGAATTTTTAGAGGACCAGGTGTTCAACTGGACGTATTCGGACGAGCAGTCGGCAAAGGAAAATTGGGACAGTTCGCGCGGCGAAAACCCGTACGCGGCGCTCCCGAAAATGGTAATGCTTACTTACAAAGTCCCCGATTCGATAACGGCGAACGTAGCGATAAACGAGGGGTACGACGAATTCGACATAAACGAATTTTTCCGCGCGGAAATTCCCGAGAAAGGCAAAGTCGAAACGGCGCGGTTTGTTTACGAAGACGACGTGCAGAAGTGGCTGAAAATGATTCAAGGCAACTATATGCCGGTGGACGGCTTAAAGCTCGGCGCAGAACGCCCGCCCATGCCGTTTTCCGACACAACGCTTTTGAACGTGTTGTCGCATACGCTGTGGTTTTTGCCGAACGTTGCAAGTTGCTACGCAATGAGCAACTTATTAAGACAAAAGCAAAACAACTTTTTCGACGATTACAAAGTAATTGTTTGCGCGGGAACGAAAGCCGGTATCGGCTTGGACGCGCTTGCGCCGGTACTCAACGCGATGGGTGACCCGCTTATGACAAAAACGATAACGCTCTCTTGCGGAAAGCTCACCACGGGCGTAACCGTTCGCCCTTGGTCGGGCGTGTTTATGCTGCGCAACTTAAAGTCGCCCGAAACGTATTTTCAGACGGCGTTCCGCGTGCAATCGCCCTGGGAAGTCGTGGGCGACAACGGCGAAAAAGAGATTATCAAGCGTGAATGTTATATTTTCGACTTTGCTTTGGAACGCGCGTTGCACCAGATTTCCGACTATTCGTGCCGATTAAAGGTTGACGACACAAGCCCCGAACAAAAGGTTTCGGAATTTATTTCTTTTCTGCCCGTGCTTGCGTTCGACGGCGCGTCAATGAATCGTATCGACGCGCAAGACATTTTAGACATTACCTATGCCGGAACGTCGGCTACACTACTTGCAAAGAGGTGGCAAACCGCTCTCTTAGTCCACGTCGACAACGACACTCTCAAAAGGTTGCAAGATAATCGGGACGCGCTGGACGCGCTCATGCGGATAGAGGGCTTCCGTTCGCTGAACGCCGAAATTCAGACTATTATAAACCGTTCGGAAAAGGTTAAAAAGCTCAAAAAAGAAAAAGGCGATGACTTAACGCCCGCAGAAAAAAGAGAGCTGACCGAAGAAGAAAAGCAAGCTAAGTCTTTGCGCAAACAGGTGCAGGAAAATCTTTTGAAGTTGGCGGCGCGTATCCCCGCGTTTATGTATCTGACCGATTACCGCGAACAGACGATTAAGGACGTAATTACGCAGATAGAGCCGGAACTTTTCAGAAAGGTTACGGGGCTTACCGTAAAGGACTTTGACACGTTGTGTTCGATTGGGCTTTTCGATTCGGAAAAGATGAATCAAGGCATTTTCGGGTTCAGAAAATACGAAAATTCGAGTCTTTCGTACACGGGTATCGACAAACACGAGGGCGAAGCAATCGGCGGTTGGGACACGGTTTTACGCCGCGAGGAATACGAGGCGTTATACAGTAAACAGCAAGCCACGATGACGGACTTTGAAGGCATTCTTATTCCCGAAAAATACCGCGCGGCAGCGGAAAAAGAAGTCGGAACGGCGGTCGGCGAGGCGGCAGTCGGCGAGGCGGCAGTCGGCGAGTCGGTGGAAAAGAAAAAAGCCGCAACAAGCGTCGCTCCTGCTCAAGAAGATAATTCCGCCGAAAAAGAATTGGAAGAAATGCTTAAAAAAGTCAAAGTCGGCGTAAGGGTATCGCACAAAAAATTCGGCGACGGAACAATAACGTGGATAAGCGCGGACAACAAGTATTTGCGCGTTAAATTTTCGGTGGGCGAAAAGCAATTTGTTTTCCCGGACGCGTTTATTATGGGCTTTTTGGAAGTTGAAAATTGAAAGGTATGCGTGCGTTGCACGCTCGATATTTGCCGTAAACGTCAATCGATATGCCGCAAAGCGGCTCGATATTTGCGCCGAGGGCGCAATCGATATTCGCGCAAGCGCGAGAGAGCTTAGAGGATGAATTGAAAGTTGAAAAAAAGCTAACAAAAACTTTCATATTTACACTTTCAACTTTCAATTAAAAATATCCCCTCATCCACCGCCGACGCGACGGCGGTCCACCCGCTCCTCGGCGGAGCCGCCCCCTTTTCGTCACGCCAAAGGCGTGCCACCTTTCCC
>CAKQSU010000294.1 GCA_934273135.1 uncultured Clostridia bacterium | reverse complement strand
GAATAAATTTGCCTTTTTCGTTGACTACGGTGTGCCCGGCGTTGTTTCCGCCCTGATAACGGCATACCACGCCGTAATTTTCGGAGAGAAGGTCGACTATGCGCCCCTTACCCTCGTCGCCCCAGTTGATACCCACGATTGCAGTAAGCATTTTTGTTACTCCTTTATTAAACATTTATTTCTACTTTTACGCCCGCGTCGCCGATATGCTTGGCGAGAACGGGTCGCACATAATTTGTCAAAAAGTCTTCCGTTTGCTTTTCGGCGCAACCGGTAAAGTTTTCGCCGCTCACTATCGATTCAAGCTCTTCTTTCGTGAGATTGAATCTTTTATCCGCGGCTATTTTATCAAGAAGGTCGTTTTCCTTGCCCTCGGCTTTGACTCTATACCCCGCTTCCACCGAAAGACGGCGGATTTCTTCGTGCAGTTCTTGTCTGTCGCCGCCCTTTTTGACGCAATACATCAAAATGTTTTCTGTCGCCATAAAAGGTAGTTCTTCTTTAAGATGTTTTTCAAGCATTTTCGGATAAACCGTGCCGCCGCTTATTACGTTAATATATAAAGACAATATCCCGTCGACGGCAAGAAAAGCTTCGGGAATGGCTATGCGGCGGTTTGCCGAATCGTCGAGAGTGCGTTCAAGCCATTGAGAAGCCGCCGTCACGGCAGGGTTCATCAAGTCGCAAATGACGTAACGCGAAAGAGAAGCTATCCTTTCCGAGCGCATCGGGTTGCGCTTGTACGCCATTGCCGAAGAGCCGACCTGCTCGGATTCGAAAGGCTCGTCAAATTCCTTCATGTGCGCCATGAGGCGGATATCGGAAGAGAACTTAGACGCGCTCTGCGCTATACCGGAAAGCACGGACAAAACGTTAAAATCAACCTTTCTCGAATACGTCTGCCCGGACACCGGAGCGCAGCAATCGAAATCGAATTTTTCCGCGATAAGTTTTTCAAGCTTATTTACCTTCTGCTCGTCGCCGTCGAAAAGTTCCAAAAAACTTGCGGAAGTGCCGGTTGTGCCTTTGCAGCCTAATAACTTCAAACGTTTTTCCTCGAACTCAAGGACTTCGAGGTCGCTTAACAAATCGTTTATCCAAAGCGTGGCGCGTTTGCCGAGAGTCGTAGGTTGCGCGGCTTGAAAATGCGTGTACGCAAGCGTCGGCGTAGACTTATATTTTTCCGCAAAATCACTAACCGCCGATATGCAGCTCACGAGAAGTTTTTTAACAAGCCTAAGCCCTTCGCGCATAATTATAATATCGGTGTTATCGCCCACGAAACAGCTCGTCGCACCGAGGTGAATTATACCCTTTGCCTTAGGACACGCATCGCCGTAAGTCCTTATATGCGCCATTACGTCATGGCGAAGCTTATGTTCGTAATCTTTCGCCTTATCGAAGTCGATATCATAAACGTGAGCCTTCATTTCGGCAATCTGTTCGTCCGTAATATCAAGCCCGAGCTGCTTCTCGCTTTCGGCAAGCGCAACCCAAAGTTTACGCCAATAGGAAAACTTTGTTTCGGCGGAAAAAAGTTTTTTCATCCCTTCGCCCGAATATCTCGCGCAAAGAGGATTTTCATAAACGTCGTAAGCCATAGTCACCCCGTTCATATTATATATTAAGTCGAAACATTTCGACCGAATTATATTGTAACACAAATTTTTTATATTTGCACCTGATTTTGCATAACGGTTTTTTATATTTATTATTATTTTTTCTTATACCGTTTTTCTTTTGCGCGCGTATGTACAAAACGCACTGTCCGTTTGTAACTTTTATACATAAAAGCTTTTTATCGGAATCTCAAAAAACGACAACGAAAAAAAAGTTAAAAAAAACTAAAATTTTTTTATTAAAAACAGTTGACAAAAAGGGGCTTGCGGCATTATAATGCGTACAATATTTTTTACGAAGCCCGTTGGCGGCTCGGGGTAAGACCGCCTTAGGGCGGATTACCCCCTATTTTTATTTAAAAGGAGACGCTTCACATGGAAAATTTAAGTACACTTTTCGGCAGCCTTGTTTTCAACGACGAAGTAATGAAAACCCGCCTTCCGAAAGACACGTACAAAGCCTTCCGCAAAACAATCACGAACAACGTTCCGCTCGATTCCTCGGTTGCGAACGTGGTTGCTTCGGCTATGAAGGATTGGGCGACGGAAAAAGGCGCAACGCACTTCACTCACTGGTTTCAGCCTATGACGGGCGTA
>CAKQSU010000293.1 GCA_934273135.1 uncultured Clostridia bacterium | reverse complement strand
TACTGCGCCCGAACGGTCGCTAAAAAGCGCGAAAAAGACGCCTTTTAGGTAGTTAGTGATAAGGAATGCAATCCCTAACTTAAAATTTCGGCGAAGAAGTTGGTAACCGCCGTTACGAATTCTTTTTTCTTAGGTCGGCTTATCGGTAGATATCTGCCGGCAACAAGCACTCTGTCCTTATCGAGCGACTGCACGTGGTTTAAGTTGACGAGTATTCCGCTGTTGCACTTGGCAAACGACATTGACGGAAGCATTTTTGCGGCGGCGACAAGCGAGCCGTAAAGCACCACGTCGCCCGCGGTCGTGTGCCAGCAAAGGTCATGCCCCACGACTTCCACGTAATAAATACCGTCCACGGCGATTCTTTTCATCACCCCGCGCGAGCATAAAACTATTTCCTTTTTCTTTTTCAGCGAGGACACGGCGAGGAATTTTTTCATTCGAACGGAAAAGTCGTAATAATTGAGCGGTTTTAAGATATAGTCGAAAGCGCGAACCTCGTAACCGTTCACCGCGTATTTTATAAGATTGGTAACAAAGATAATGCCTACTTCGTCGTCTATCTTTCTCAGCCTTTTTGCCGTCTCCATTCCGTTGATGTTCGGCAATTGAATATCCATGAACACCAAATCGCATGCGGGGCTGTAAGAATCGAGAAACGTAAGCCCGTCCTTATATTTATCTATATGAAAGGAAACGTCGTTTTCCTTGCCGAAGCGCAACAAATATTCTTCAAGCGTCGTGACGTTGTATTCTTCGTCCTCGATTATGCAAACTCTCAACATTTATCCGTTACCTCCTTTCGTCGCGTTTGTTCGGTCTGTTGTAAGGTCACTCGGCACGGGTATAATCATATTCAAATGGAATATTCCGTCGCGCACGTCCACCCCGATGTTGCCGCCGTACTTTTCGACAGCCATCTTCATACTGCGCATTCCAAAGCCGTGCATATCCTTCACCTTGCTTTCGCTGACGGGCAAGCCGTTTTCAAAACGTATGCTGTCGGCGTTTACGGCGTAGTTTTCGATATGAACGGAAACGATGTTGTTTATGCGCTTTATGTTAAGGCGAATAACCCGCTTATCAAGCTCTTCCACCTTCATTACGGCGTCTATGGCGTTATGTATGGCGTTTTGGAAAATCGCATACAGGTCGGCTTCATTCATGAATTTTAACTGCGTGCCGTCTATGTTGCACAATAATTTTATATTGTTTTTATTGCAAAAAATGCTTTCCTCCGACAGAATTATGTCAAGAGCCCGATTTCCCGTTTTTAATATGCTGTCGTAAATATCGATTGCCTTTTCGATTTCTTCAAGCTCGTTTTCGTCCATGGTATCCCTTTTTCGGGCATGCCTTATGCGGTGGCGCAAATCATGGCACTTCATATTGATAAAGTCTATGTTAGTTTTGCTCAGCTCGTATATCTGCTCGTTCTTGCGCCATAAGTTTTTAACGAACTTCAACTCAAACTCCAAACCTTCCTGCCCCACAATCGACACAAGCATTACGAGTGCCAATATGCAGCTGAAAATATTATAGAAAATTATTATGAAGTTGACAAACGCGGAAGTATTCGCGGGCAAATCGTACACGACGAACGCGTTGAGCGAAACGTTTACGAACACAATCGCGATTGCGATTACAAAAACCTTAACGTTGTGCAAAATAATGCCGCTTTCGCGCCTGTGCGAGCGGTACGCCAACAACGCCCAGCAAGTGAGATATACCGCGATATGCGGAACGACAAATACAAACACCTTTAACCAGCTGAATTCGCCTTCTCCGCCGTAAATATTGTTGGAATTAAGGTTTAACAGCAGACAGAAAATATTGTAGCACTGGAAAGAAATATGCTGTTCGGTGTATGAAAAAAATCCGCAATAGATTATGTTGCCCCACGGCTCGTCGAAACAAAACTTCAAAGCCCCGAGTGTGGCGATGAAGATAACCATAAACAATGCGGAAGTATATATCGCGTTATAAAAAGGAACGGGCAAAGCAAACGTGAAGCAAAGCAGCGAAAAAGCCGCGATTATCACTCTGCGGACAAACCCCGCCTTTCTTTTCATTCTGTAAGCAATCAGAATTTCGGCGACGACGACTTCCGCAAGAAAAATAAACTTAAACCAAAAAAGAGGCGCGCCGAAGTTATACATTTTTGCAAGCGAAAACCCCGTATCCGGGTTTTTCAAAAGCGGAACGTTATACATTGGTCC
>CAKQSU010000292.1 GCA_934273135.1 uncultured Clostridia bacterium | reverse complement strand
CTCGTCCGGACGTCGTATTGTCTGTGCCTTGCGGCGCGGACGTTACCGCCGTGCGCCGTTTCGAGCGCGTGCTTACGGGCGCGGACGTCACGTCTTACTCAATCGTCGAATCCCCCGTTCTTACCGCGATAGGCTTAGGCTTGCCGCTTTCCTCCCAACCGGTGTTCATAATCGATATCGGCGGCGGAAGCACGGAGATAGCCGCCGTTTCCGGCGACGGCATTATCTGCGGAATAAGCGTGAACATGGGCGGGCTTTCGATAGACGCGATGGTCTCTAACCACATAGAAGAAATGTTTGACCTCAAAATCGGCTCGCTTACGGCGGAAAAGCTTAAGCTTTCGGTCGGCAGCCTTTACTATGACGACAACGTGACTATGGTCGTCAACGGTCGCGACGTGTTCACGGGCAGACCTCGCGCCGTGTCCGTTTGCTCGGGCGATATAGCGCGCCCGATAGCTGCGTTTTTCGATAAGATTTTCCAGATAACGGGAATGGTTATGGCAAAGCTCCCCGCCGAGGTTTCCGCCGATATCCGCCGCACGGGCGTGTATTTTGCGGGCGGCGTTTCAAAAACCGTCGGCTTGGAAGAGTATTTTTCCGAGAAAATGGGAATGAAGGCAAACATATCCGACAAGGGCGACGTAGCTTCGCTTTTGGGCGGCGGCATGCTCGCTTCTTCCCGTCAGCTCTTGGAAAAGTACAAGCTCAACAAAAGATAACAAATTACAAAAGATAAAAAGCGCAATTCTCAAAAAAAGAAAGCTTTTAAACATGCAAAAAACCCCGACGACGTACGACGGGGTTTTTTGTGCGTTAAAGACGTTTTCGTTATGCGTTGAAAATATCTTTGTAAGCTTTGCTGAACTTGACGGTGGGAGCCTTGCAAGAACCGATAATGATTTTCTCTTTCGTCTTGGGGTTTACGCCTTCTCTCTCGCCCTTTTCTTTCAATTCGAAAGTGGCAAAGCCGGAGATGTGAACGTATTCTCCTTCCTTAAGGCAATCGGTAAGGGTATCTACCATAGCGGTGAAGCAGCTTTCCGCTTCTTTAATGGTAACGCCCTGCTTGTCTGCAAGCTTTCTGATAAATTCGCTCTTGTTCATTATAATTCCTCCCGGATATTCTTGATTTTTTTCAAATCATATATACATTATAACAGATATTGAAAAAATTACAATACTTTTTAGCAAATATTTTTATATTTTTTTTAAAATTTCACAAAAAATCTTATAAAATATCGATTTTTGCCAAACTAAACAGCCTTCGGGGGTGTTTAAGACAATATTTTTCTCCTTACTTTCGTCTTTTTTATGCCGTCGATTGACTTTTTTTTATAAGTTTGCTATGATATATAAGTAAGAACGCCTTACGCACGCTTTACGAAAGGAGGAAGCGATTATGTTTTCGAGCGCGATAGAATGGCTGAAAAGCCGTAGCCGTCACAAACGGCTTAAAGCGATAAAAATATTGAAGAAGCAAGCCGAACCGAAAAAGAGACCTTTTTCTTCGGGCGAAAGCGTCAATCTTCAAATACATACGAACTATTCCTTTTCTCCCTACACGCCCGCAATGGCGGCGTACATGGCGCACAAATTCTCTCTCACCGTCGCCGGGATAACGGACGATTACACTTTGGCGGGAGCAAAAGAGTTCATCAAAGCTTGCAACATACTCGGCTTGACGTATTCCGTGGGAATGGAATTAAGAGGCGACTTCGGCGACGGGTACGCCAACGTCGCGCTGTTCGGCGTTGCTCAAAAGCACTTTAAAACGCTTGAAAAAAGAACGGCGTATCTTCGCACCCGTCAAAAGGAAAACGTCATGAGAACAATCGATGCGGTAAACAAGCGCATCGGCAAAAACGACATGTCGGTTTCTTACGAAAAGGACGTTAAGCCGCTCATGAAGCGGGCGGGCTGCAAGGTGTTTTCGAGTAAGTACGTTTATTACGCGGCGGCGGAAAAGATAATAGAAAAATTCTCCGTCGGCGAAAAGACCGTCGACTACGTGCTTTCCGAAGGTCTTGACTTAACGCAGAACGAAGTCGGGCTTTTGCGCGACGTTACCAACCCCTATTACGCTTACGATTTGGCGCAGATAATGCTTGAAAATTATCGTATTTTAAACGTGAAAAAGAATTACGCTTCGCCGGAAGAAATCATCTCCATAGGTCGCTCCGTCGGCGCGATTTGCGCTTACGAGTACGTTTTAAAACGCC
>CAKQSU010000291.1 GCA_934273135.1 uncultured Clostridia bacterium | reverse complement strand
GCTTCGATCATCTCGTCCATATCCCCCGCCAAAAATTCTTCGAGGTTATACACCGTCTTGTTTATTCTGTGGTCGGTAACTCTGCCTTGCGGGAAGTTATAAGTGCGTATTCTTTCCGACCTGTCGCCCGTGCCGACCTGATTTTTGCGGTTTTCCGAATACTCCGCTTGGTATTTTTGATTATAATAGTCGTAAAGGCGGCTTTTCATAACCTTCATCGCCTTTTCGCGGTTCTTTATCTGACTGCGCTCGTCCTGACAATTGACGACTATGCCCGTCGGAATATGCACCATTCTTATGCACGATTCCGTCTTGTTGATGTGCTGTCCGCCCGCGCCCGAAGAACGGCACGTTTCGATTATAAGGTCTTTTTCTTCGATGTTGACTTCTACGTCCTCGACTTCGGGAAGCACCGCTACGGTGGCGGTAGACGTGTGTATGCGCCCTTGCGATTCCGTTTCCGGCACCCTCTGCACCCTATGCACGCCGCTTTCGTATTTGAGTTTGGAATAAACCCCTTTGCCGCCGACCGAAAAAGTAACTTCCTTTATGCCGCCGAGTTCGGTATTGTTGGAATCGATTTCCTCCGTTTTGAAGCGGTGGCGTTCGGCGTATTTGACGTACATTCTGTAAAGTTCGTACGCAAACAAAGCCGCTTCCTCACCGCCCGCGCCCGCGCGGATTTCAAGAATAACGTTCTTGTCGTCGTTAGGGTCTTTGGGGATAAGCAAAACTTTGAGTTCGCCTTCGATTTCCTCGAGCCTTTTTTTGCACGAAAGAATTTCTTCTTCGGTAAGCTCTTTCATCTCGGCGTCCGTTTCGGTTTTCAAAAGTTCTTCCGCGTCCGACTTTTCCTTTTCGACCGCCTTGTACTCCTTGTACTTTTCGACCGTTTCTTCCATGTCGGCGCGTTCTTTCGCGTAAGCCTTCCACTCGTCCATTTTGCTTAAAACCTCGGGGTCGGCTAAGAGTTCGTTTAGTTTTTCATACCTTAATAGTATCGTTTCAAGTTTAGCTATCACTTTAATTCCGCCTTGATTATTCTTTCTTTGCCCTCTAAGTCTTTTATGACTTCTACGGTGTAAAAGTCGGTCAATAAGTTCGTTATCGCCTCACTTTGGTCATAGCCGCACTCCAAAAACAGCTTGCCGTTTTCCACCAAAAAGTCCTTTGCTTTTTCCGCTATCGCTCTATAAAACATAAGTCCGTCCTCTCCTCCGAAAAGGGCTATATCCGGCTCGAAAGTAACTTCCTTCTGCAAAATTTTCATGTCTTTTTCCGAAATATACGGCGGGTTAGAGATAATTACGTCGAACTTGCCGTCTATGTTTTCAAACATATCGCTTTCTATAAACGTAACGTTTGCGCCTAAGCTTTCGGCGTTCTTTTTAGCGGTAGACAAAGCCGCGGCGGAAATATCGCTTGCGTAAACTTCCGCATTACTTTCTTTTGCGACGGTTACGGCAATCGCGCCGCTGCCCGTGCATAAGTCAAGCACCTTGTCGCCGTCCTTTATAACCTTCAATGCGTTTTCGACGAGTTCTTCCGTTTCCGGGCGAGGAATAAGCACCGATTCGTCCACTAAAAACTCTCTTCCGTAAAAATCCGCGCTCCCCGTAACGTACCAGAGCGGCTTGCCGGTCAGCCTTTCTTCAACCTCTTTTTCGACCTTTTCGACGACCGACGGCGAAAGAATTTCTTTACACGTACTCACCTTAGAGCGTTCTTTGTTCGCCGCGAGCGCGACGAGCCATTCGGCTTCCGCTTCTTCTTCGATTCCGCCCGTTTTGAGTTTTTCTTTAACCTCGGCAACGAGCTTGTCACACGGTTTTGCCGTAACGAATTTTCTCGGCGATATGCTTTCGTCCTTATCCATTTCAAGTACGGTGTTAAAGGAAGTTATCGCGACCTCTATCATTCCGTCGTCCGGTTCGCGAGTCGTTATTAGCTGCAGTAAGAGTCCCGGGGCTTTAAAGACGTATAAAAGCGGAAAATCGCTCTTTGCAAGGAGTTTCAACACCTCGTACGAAATCCCCGCCACAACGGGCAACAGGGCTATTTTAACAAGCACCCTTAAAACGCCCGTCACGTTATAGCCTTTCCCCGTCAAAAACACGTTCGCGACCGAAAAAACAAGAATACTTATGAACATAACGAGGAACATGAAGGTCGTGCCGCAACGGTCGTGTACGCGCGAACAAGTCCTTACGTTTTCCACGGTGAGCGGCAAACCA
>CAKQSU010000290.1 GCA_934273135.1 uncultured Clostridia bacterium | reverse complement strand
AAAAACAGCCCCGTTTTTCGGGGCTGAAAGAATAAAACCGACTAATTGAGATTTACGGTGAAGGTAATGATTTCACCGTTGTCGCTTAAAGAGGCTTTTATGTCGCCGTTATGATTTTGCGCGACGTTTTTGGCTATCGCAAGACCTATCCCGAAGCCGCTTTTTTGTTCGTAGCGGGCGGAGTCGGAACGGTAAAAACGGTCGAAAAGTTTGTCGAGTTCGGCTTCTTCCGTCTTTTTACATGCGTTGGATTCTTTGATTGCTACGCCGTGTTTCTTTTTTTCAAGCGAAATGTTTATCGTTGTATCCCGAGGCGAATATTTGACGGCGTTTTCGATGAGAACGCTCAAAAGCCTGCGCACGGAGTACTCGTCGCCGAAATAGTAAAGGCTGTCGGGCGAGAGGCAACTAAGCTTTCTGCCGGAAGCCGCCGCGTAATCCGAAAAGGATTCCGCAGTTTCGCAGAAGGCTTTGGCGATATCGAATTTTTTAAACTCTGCGCGCGACGAAAGTTCGTCGGTTTTTGCAAGCGTTACGAGTCCGTTTACAAGCTCGGTGAGTTTTCCCGTTTGAGAGAGCGCTTTGTCAATCCATTTTTGCTTGCCGACTTCCATTTCCAGCACTTTCAGGCTCGTGTTTATTACCGTTATCGGGGTTTTTAGCTCATGTCCGGCGTCGGTTACGAATTGTTTTTGTTTTTCAGCGTTCTTAACGAACGGTTCGATTGCCTTTTTTGAAAAGATTAAAAGCAGAACGAATACCGCAAAAAGCACTAAAATAAGCGAACAAACGGAGAGCAAAAGGGTGGTCAATATAAAGCTTTTTTCCTTGGAATAATCAAGAAAAATCGCTGTAGTAATAACGCCGTCCTCGCTTTTGACGAGGTATTTATACCCCGAATACGTGCCGTAACCCGAATTCTTTTTGATTGCGACGTTAAGAAAGTTCGTGACGTCGTCCTCGGTGACGGCGGTTATGTTTTGCAGTCGGGCTTCCGTCAAATTACCGTCCGAATCGAACTTTAAAAGAAAGTACCGCGTTTCTCTGTCAAAGCGAAAGCCGTTAATATCGCCGTTTTGTCCGGGCGGCGCGAAAACCGCCGTTTCGGACGGAATAGTTTCCGCGCTAAACATTACTTCCGATTGCATTCTCGGCGAGGGCGGTATAACGCCGTCCATAATGTAAAGGCGGTCAAGCGTGGATTTTAACGAGTTTTCCGTCGTTATCAAAACCGCCGAGTTGATTATGACGCACAAAAAAGCCATTACGAGCGAAACGGCGAGCATGCATACGAAAATGAATTTATTTCTCAGTTTTTTTGCGAACATTTACCGAAAATAAAGATTAACTAAAGCGCAAAGGAAAATTCGATTAAAAAAGGAGTGCGCGACGTTTAAAAATTTCCGTAGACGAATGCCTGCGGAAATTTTTTGCGCCGTAAAAAACGGTCGCGATTAAACGATTATATAATTATATTGATAAGTCTGCCCGGGATAACGATTATCTTTTTTGGGGTTGCGCCGTTCAGGACGGCGACTATCTCGTCGAGAGCGAGCGCGGCTTTCTCCGTTTCTTCTTTGGAAAGCGTTTTCGAAAGCACGACTTTCGCTTTCATTTTGCTGTTCACCTGAACGGCGTATTCGGCTTCGTCGCGTACAAGCTTTGTTTCGTCGCAAACGGGGTAGGGGTGGTCGAACACGGTGCCGTCGTTGCCTGAAAGGTGGTAAAGCTCTTCGGCGAAGTGCGGAACGCATGGCGCGAGCAGAAGCACGAGGTTTTCCATAACCTTTTTTAGGAGTACCGTGTTCTTTTTTTCTAACGCGTCGTACTTCGTCATTGCGTTCAAAAGCTCCATGAGCCTTGCGACCGCCGTGTTGAACGAGAATGTGTTCATTCCCGCGTCGACGTTCTTTATCGTGTAGTTCAAAACGTATTCGAGATCCTTTTCGTTCGCGCCGTAAAGGTCGGCGTTCTCGTTCGGAGCGGAAAGAAGCTTATTGAACAATCTTTCGACCCTTTCGAGGAATTTTGAAACGGACTTGATGCCGTCGTCGTTCCAGGGACCGCCCTCGGTGTAGTTGAAGCCGAATAAAAGATACAATCTGAAAATATCGGAGCCGTATTCCTTTACGTAGGGGTCGGGGGACACGACGTTGCCTTTGGACTTGCTCATTTTGTCGCCGTCCGGACCTAAGATAACGCCCTGATGCGTCAAGGAAGTGAATGGCTCATCGAATTTGAGG
>CAKQSU010000289.1 GCA_934273135.1 uncultured Clostridia bacterium | reverse complement strand
ACGCTCAATTACGGCGGGGACGTAAGCGTTTTTTTGAGCGACGAATTAAAAGAAAAAAAGGAAGCTTTGAAAAACTTTATTCCGCCTTTCAAGATAATTTTGCCGCCGATTGAAGAAGAATTCCCCGACACCTTTACTCTCATAGGCGATACCGTGAAATACGCAAGGCTGAAATTCGACTGCGGCAAAATATCCGACATCGACATAGACGAAATCCCGCAAAATTAAAAATAAAACTATATATCTATACATAGCCGTATTTTCCGCGAGAGTTATCGCGGAATTTTTTGTGTTTTTTCGCCTCGTTATTGACAAATCGCGCGCAATGTGATATATTGATATCGAAAGAAAAAAAATTATCCTTATCAAGCTGAACGTTAAAACAAAAATGTTTAAAAAATTACTTAATTTTATCAATCAACAAACGATTTTCGGAGAAATAATGCGGTTCGTCGTGGTCGGCGGAATCGCAACGGTAATAGACTTTGCGACTATGGCTTTGGTGCTTTTTGTTTTTGCACCGTCAAACTACCCAACTTTTTGGAGCATTTTTACGGGCGGAACGGACAAGGCTTCGCCTATCGCCGCGCTCGTCGGCACGGGAACGGGCTTTTTGTTCGGGCTTGCAGCAAATTACGCGCTTTCCGTTCTGTTTGTGTTTAACGAAAAGGGCAAAGCAAAAACCGCAACGGGCTTTTTAAAATTCGCTGTACTTTCTTTCGGCGGACTTTTACTGCACGAAGCGGGTATGTTTTTACTTTTCACAAAACTCGGAGTAAACGAATGGCTCGTTAAAATTTTAATGACGCTTATCGTACTCGTGTACAACTATCTAACAAGAAAATTTTTCATTTTTAAAAAAGAAAATAAAGGGGAAGAACA
This sequence comes from uncultured Clostridia bacterium, assembly GCA_934273135.1. Classification (GTDB taxonomy): domain Bacteria; phylum Bacillota; class Clostridia; order Christensenellales; family Borkfalkiaceae; genus UBA4636. The sequence goes on along the minus strand of CAKQSU010000289.1, from coordinate 1,366 downwards.
ATGAAGTTAAGCGTTATCGTGCCATGCTACAACGAAGAAAAAACCGTAAACAAGTTTTACTACGCGGCAAAACCCGTTCTTGACGGACTCAACGAAGATTACGAAATAATTTTCGTAAACGACGGTTCCAAAGACAAAACGGGGCTTTTGCTTGCCGGGCTTGCCTTTGAGGACGAAAAAGTAAAGGTTGTGGAATTTTCACGAAACTTCGGGCAAACTCCTGCGATTTTATGCGGCTTAAAATACGCTACGGGCGACTGCGCCGTCGAGATGGACTGCGACCTTCAAGACCCCGTGGAAGTGGTGCCGCTAATGGTAGAAAAATGGAAAGAGGGCTACGAAGTGGTACACGGCAGACGCTCTTCCCGCAAAGGAGAATCGATTTTCAAGCGCGTGACCGCCTCTTTGTACTATAAATTCCTCTCTAAAATTTCCGACGCGGAGATTCCGCGCAACACGGGAGAGTTCAAGCTTATCGACAGAAAGGTTATCGACATTATACTTTCCCTCCCCGAACACGATAAATACTTACGCGGGCTTGAAAGCTGGGTAGGCTTTAAGCAAACGTTTGTGGACTTTGAAAGAAAAAAACGCGTTGCCGGCGAAACGCATTATTCGCTCAAAAAAATGCTCAAACTCGCAAAAGCGGGAATAGTTTCCAACAGTACGTACCCGTTGAAAATTTCTTTGCGGGTCGGGGCTTTGACGGTATTTTCGTCGCTTTGCGCGTTCGTCGTGTTTATAGTTTTAGCGTGCATCGGAAAGCCCTTGCCGCTCGTCGCCTGGCTTTTCCCGACGATTGCATTCTTCTTCGGCACGTCGTTTATCTTTAATTATATCACTAATCTCTACGTCGCGCGCATTAACGAAGAAACAAAATGCCGACCCGATTATATCGTAGCGGAAACGATAAACTTAGGAGAAAAGTAAATGAAGGAAGTAAACCCCGCTTTAACGAGCCGCGCGCAAAGCTTTGCGCTTTTTGCCGCCGCGCCTATGCCGATGCTTACGGTCTTTAAAACGCTTGACGTAACCAAAGCCGTAAAAATCGCAAAAAGACGCAAAGTAAAGCTCAACGCCCTTTTGTGCCACGCGGTGTATCTTGCCGCAAAAGATATAAACGAAATGCACTACCTCGTCAAAGACGGAAAACTTTTCTTTTCCGAGGAGTTGTCCGTCGGGTTGGTCGTGAAAGGTAAAGACGGAAAACTTTTGAATTGCGACGTTCCCGCAAGCGATAACTTTTCTGCGTTTTATGCGGATTATAACCGCGTAATCGAAAAAGCATTAGAAGAAAACGAGCCGCAAGAGGATACTAAAAGGGCTTCAATCGGCACTTCGGCGATACTCACGGGCAGCATAGACG
>CAKQSU010000288.1 GCA_934273135.1 uncultured Clostridia bacterium | reverse complement strand
ACAAAGACAAAACTCTCCAAGGAAAAGGAAGTTTTGGGCGTTTATATTTCGGGTCATCCGCTTGAAAATTATATGGAAAAATTCCATAAGTTTTCTTTTTCCTGCCTTTCCCTTGCGGAATACGAGGAGGACGAAGAGGGCAACCTCACATACCCGGACTTAGAGGACGGAACCTTCGTCACGATGGGCGGTATGATTACGGCAATCAACAAAAAAGTTACCAAAAACGGCGCGAACATGGCTTTCATCACCGTCGAAGACGTGTACGGCGGCATAGAAGTAGTGCTGTTCCCCAAGGTTTACGACAGGTACAAGGATAAGCTTGAAATAGAATCCATTGTCGAAATATCCGGGCGGCTTCAGCTCCGCGACGGCGAAAAACCCGCAATCGCGCTTGACAAAATAAAGATTTTCGACGACGGAAGCGGCGAAGAGGAAAAAACGCCCGCCGCGCCCGCAGCTACTGCCGAAAAAGTAAAAACGCCCAAGGAATACCTTTGCATAGTCTTGAACGGCGACGACGCCAAGCTTAAAGACGAAATCATCGACACTGTCGAACAGTACCCCGGCAACATGATAACTTATCTCAAAATCGACGGCAAGAACTACGTTTTAAGGCAAGGCGCGCGCAACTGCAAGGGGCTTTTCTACGAACTTGCGGGATTAGTAGACGAAAAAAATATAAAATACGCTTTAATTTAGTAGCTATTTTCGGCGCGTTTTGGTATAATCTTGTTTGATTTAAAAAGTAGGGATAAGGTCAAATCCCTATTGATAAAGTATTCAATCCCTACGGATAAATAATGCAATCTCTATATAAGGAGCATACGATTATGGACAAAAAAGTAGTTGTTTTAACGAGCGGCGGCGACGCCCCCGGCATGAACGCGTGTCTTCGCGCGGTCGTTCGTTTAGGACTTTTCAACGGAATAGAAATCTACGGTTCTCACCGCGGCTATCAAGGGCTTATCGACGACGATATCGAGCTTTTGAATTCCCGTTCCGTTTCCGATATAATTCAGCGCGGCGGCACGGTTTTGAAAACCGCTCGTTGCGCCGACTTCAAAACTATCGAGGGTATAGGCAAAGCCGTTGCCAACCTTGAAAAACGCGGTATAAAAAACGTTATCGCAATCGGCGGCGACGGAACGTTCCGCGGCGGCAAGGATATGAGCGATAACTTCGACATAAACGTCATCGGTATCCCAGGCACAATCGATAACGACTTAGCTTACACCGATTATACGCTCGGGTTTTTCACCGCGGTAGACACCGTTCTTTGGGCTATCAACAATCTGAGAGACACTATGGGTTCGCACGACCGTTGCTCGCTTTTAGAAGTTATGGGTCGCCGTTGCGGCGATATAGCTTTGTACGCGGGCGTTTGCGGCGGCGCGGAACATATCCTCGTGCCGGAAGTTCCTTACGATATAGACGCTATCGCCGATTCGCTCAAAAAGAGCCGCGAAAGAGGTAAGACTTCCAACATGATAGTCTTTGCGGAAGGCGCGGGCAATAAGGACGAAATTTGCGCGGCTATCACCGAAAAGACGGGCGTTAAGATAACGACGACTACCCTCGGTCACATTCAGCGCGGCGGCTCGCCCGTTATGTACGACAGACTTCTCGCCACAAAAATGGCAGAAAGGGCAATCGAGCTTATTATGGTCAATGCACATAACCGCGTTATCGGTATAAAGGACAACAAAATCGTCGATTACAACATCTCGGAAGCTCTTGCTTTGCCACGTTCGTTCGACACCAAGCTTTACAGAATGGCAGGCATTCTCGGCTTGTAATTTTCGGCTTTCTTTTATCGTTGCGGATACGGCATAAAAACCTTATACGTTAGATGAAAGTTGGGCTATAACTTCATTATTCGCATATTTAGGAGGTTTAAGAATATGAAAAACTTAGTGGGCGCATGTATGTTTGCGCAGTCCGGCGGACCTACTTCCGTCATCAACGCTTCCGCGGCGGGCGTGTTTATCGAAGCCCTCGCGCAGAAGAACATCACCGCGGTTTACGGCGCGGCTAACGGTATCAAAGGCGTTCTCAACGAAAAATTCTACGACATGTCCAAAGAGGATATGAAAGAACTTCTTCTTTTAAAGAACACCCCGTCCTCGGCGCTCGGTTCGGTGAGATACAAACTCAAAGACGCTTCGGTAGACGACACCGACTATAAGCGCATTGTCGAAGTATTCAAAAAATACAACGTTCGTTACTTCTTCTACAACGGCGGCAAC
>CAKQSU010000287.1 GCA_934273135.1 uncultured Clostridia bacterium | reverse complement strand
GCAACTTCATACGGGTAAAAGGTGGCGGCGGCGACTATCCGAATAATTTTTTCCTTGTCGCTTTCGTTTTCCTCTCGCGTTTTCCCCATGAACAAAAGCTTGAAAAGATTGGGTTTTTCGCGGGCGAACTGAACGTAACCGTAGCCGGTCGATTTGTACTTGGGCATATCGCGAGAAGCTTCGTAAACGTACTTGTCGTATATTTTTGTCGCGTTTTCGTAAACCGCGGCTTTCAGCTTTTCCATATCCGCAAACTGTGAAAATATCGGTTGAGTGGAACAGCCGATTTTGTCCGCAAGGGCGCGCGCCGTAATCTCTTCTCCGTTTGCTATAATCTTTGTTGCTTGCTCGATTATGAATTCTTGCGTGTATTTTTGTTTCGGCGGCATAAACAAGCCCTCCTTTTTAATAAATAACAAGTGTTATATAATATATGTTATTCTCTTTTAATTTAAAAGTCAACTTTTTGCCGCGGATATTTTTCAAAAATTTTTTCGTGGGGTAAATTATTTTCTTGCGTGGTAAATTATATAATTCTTTCGTTAAAATTTTTAAAATAGTTATATAATTTACTTGACAAATTATGTAAAAGATAGTAAAATAAAGCCGATAAAAAACGAGAGGTGAATACGAATGGGCAAAAGCGTGTACAGCGTCGTACTCGATGACGAAGTAGTAAAATACGCCGATAAGGCGGCGGCGAAAACGGGGGAGTCGCGCTCGCAGTTTATAAACAGAGTGATAGCGAAAGAGGTCGGCTTTTCGACTTCCCGGCAAAAGCTTGACGAGGTTATAGACGCGCTTGACGCGGCAATCGCCACGCACGAGAAAATAAGAATGGTTCGCCGCCAACAGTCTGTCGTGGACTTTTTGAGCGCGCTCAACTATAAATACAGCCCGAGGGTGACGTATTCGGTCGAACTCGACCCCGAAAAACGCGCGGCAAGGCTCAAAATTGCTTTGCGCACCACTTCGCCCGCGCTTTCGGGCATATGCAACGAATTTTTTAACACGTTCGCCGCGCTCGAAAAAGGCTCGAAAGGCAAAAATCTTTTCTTCGTCGAGGACGGAAAGCTCGTGAGAGATTTGATTGTCCCGTCGGAGGCAAAAGGCGAGGAAGCGGCTAAGCTTATCACCGATTACGTCAATTGCTTCGACGCGCTCTTGAACGCTTATATCGGCAATTATCCGTTCGGAACCGCCGACGAAAAACTTGTCGAAGACTACTTGCGTTTATCGCCTAAAATGGTTCTTTAACGCAAAATCATCGCGCAAAAACGCGCGCTATATTTTACAAATCACAGCTATTCAATAAATAGAAAAAGGGAGGGAACTTTTATGAACGCAGAAAAATACACTCAAAAGGCTGCGGAGCTTATCAACTCTTCGCAGTCGATAGCAAAAGAACACGGCAACCCGGAACTTTTCCCGGCGCACCTTTTAAAGGCTATGTTCGACGATACCGAAGGCTTCATCGTCCCGCTTTTGCGCTCTTCGGGCGCGGATACGGAAAGGCTGAAAAACGGCGTTAACGAACTTATAGCCAAGCTTCCGCACCAAAGCGGCAGTCTTTACGCCTCAAACGAGATAACGCAGGCTTTTGATAAAGCGGAAAAAGAAGCGGCGGATATGAAAGACGAATACATCTCCGTCGAACACCTTTTCCTCGGCATACTCGAAACCGCCGATTATAGTTTGAAACAACTTTTTTCCGCTTGCGGCGTAAACCGCGACGGATTCTTGAAAGAACTGAAAAAACTTCGCGGCTCGCAAAGAGTCACGAGCGACAATCCCGAATCTACTTACGACGTGCTGAATAAGTACGGGCAGGACCTTGTGGAACTTGCTCGTCAAAACAAGCTCGACCCCGTTATCGGGCGTGACGACGAAATCCGCAACGTTATGATGATTCTTTCGCGTAAAACCAAGAACAACCCGTGCTTAATCGGCGAAGCGGGCGTAGGTAAAACGGCAATCGCTGAGGGGCTTGCGCAACGAATTTTGAAAGGGGATGTTCCTCTCGCGCTTAAAGACAGAAAAATCTTTTCGCTCGATATGGGCGCGCTCGTCGCGGGCGCAAAATACCGTGGCGAATTTGAAGAAAGGCTCAAAGCCGTTCTTAGCGAAGTCAAAAAGAGCGAAGGCAAAATCATACTTTTCATAGACGAGCTTCACACCATAGTCGGCGCTGGCAAGTCGGACGGCGCAATGGACGCGGGCAACCTCTTAAAGCCTATGCTTGCGCGCGGC
>CAKQSU010000286.1 GCA_934273135.1 uncultured Clostridia bacterium | reverse complement strand
GAGAGATGAGCCAGACGTACCAGGAAACGGAAGCGAGCGAACCGAAGCCCATTACGTTGAAAACTATGCTTATGAGCAGAGTTGCCGCGCCGTAACCGAACACAACGCCGACAGCCGCGTCGATATAAATTTCACGGTAGATATACCCCGCGACTTCCGAATCGAAATAGCCTAAGACCATAAGCGTAGCTATCTCTCTGTTTCTTTCGCTTATCGAGATGTTTGTTATCGTATACACCGCCGTGAACGTTAAAAGCGCGGCGAAAACCACAATCAACACGGCAAGCCCGGCTATGGACGCGTTTCCGAAGTCGCCGAAAAGGCACATATCGAGGAGCGCAAGCCCCGCCGCGACAAGACCCATCGAGCCGGCAACGGCAATCACCGTCATAATAAATCGGCTTGCGTACCTTAAAACGTTTCTTACCGTCGATTTATACTTGAACGAAAGTCTGTTCCATATAAACGGAATTCTTTCGATGATAACCTTTTTTCCGGGCTTAGGCGACTTGGGGCGCAAAAGTTCCGCGGGGGTTTGTTTTACGGTCTTCATACCCGCGCTCGCTGTCGCAAGAACCGAGCAAACGACGATAACCGCAAACGTTATCGCGAAAAACGTTACGCCGAACACGCCCGTTTCGGGGGGCATGATGTACGAATACTCGAACACGAGGTACACGAACGAGCAAAGCCCCGTTCCGACAAAATACCCTATAACGCCGCCTATCGCGGTAGCGGTGAGCGCGAAAAGAATGTACTTGACAACGACGCTCGCGCCGGAATAGCCTAACGTGATAAGGCACGCCGACTGGGCGCGTTCCTCGTCCACAAGCCTCGTCATGTTCGAAAGCGTGACAAGCACGGTTATAAACGAAAACGCCCCAACGAGAACAAACGAAAGCCCCCTTATTTTGTCTGCGTAAGCAAACAGCGACTTAAACGAATAGTTTTCGTACAACGTGATGAAATGAACGGCGTCTTTTGTGGTTTTTCCTTCGCTCGCATCGCTTAAAATGCTCAAAATACTTTCTTTTTCGTCGTCGATGAATTTTTCGTAATCGGAAGAAAGCAATTCGGGCGCGTCAAGGGAAGCAAGCGATATCGAAACGTCGCCGTAGCCCGAAGCAAGCGGCAAAGCCGACATCGGCAAAAACAACGCTTCATCGAGAGTGATAAGGTCGTTCACCTTAGACGTATCGGGAAGCGCAAGGTCGTAACCGTTGAGATAACTCGGTTCGCCTTCCTTGGCAAAGAGTCTCGGGTCCTCTACGATTTTGGTAACGGACAGCGTAACGGGCGAAAGCTTATCGAGCCACGTTTTCTGCCATTCGGGCAAAGTTTTGTTGTCTTGCTCGGCAAGCTGAGCAAACATATCGGCAAAATTGAGAGTTACCTCGTCGCCGAGCGAAAAGCCTTTCAAAACGTTGTCGGCTTTCTCGGCGTAAACGCCGACCGTTCCTTTCGGCGCGGCAGCCTCTTGCCTCTTAATATCCTCGTCCGAAAATTTGTTCACGTTCCTTTCCGCGATATCGTCGTAAAAATACAGCCGGGTAAGCAACTTTTGCCCTTTAAACTGCAAATATACGTCATAACTCGTGTACGCGGAAACGTTTTCTTCGCCGTATTTTTTTTTGAGCGCGGCAACCTCCGCCGTGCTAAACCCGCGCTCCGAGGAACTTTTCAGCGTTATGTCCCCGACGTTGCGCTCCGTTTTGAACACGGAAGCGGAATCTTTCAGGTCGTCCGTCGACGAGCCTACGCCGGAAGTCAAGCCGACGCTTATCAAAACTATGAAAATTATCGCAATAAAGCGCGATATATTCTTCTTGAACATTCGCCGTATGGCTTTAAAATAAGTTTTCATTTTATCACCATTCTATCTCGTCCACGCTCTTGGGGTGTTCGTTTATAACGGTCTTTTCTATCCTGCCGCTTTTTATGTAAAACACCTTGTCGGCGATGTCTTTTATCGCCTGGTTATGAGTAACGACGACAACCGTCTTTTTCTGTTCTTTGGAAACGTCGTACAAGCACTTCAAAATCTTTTTGCCGGTGACGTAATCGAGCGCGCCCGTAGGCTCGTCGCAAAGTAAAAGCTTAGGGTTTTTGGCAAGCGCGCGGGCAATGGAAACACGCTGTTGTTCGCCGCCCGAAAGTTGAGACGGAAAATTGTGCATCCTGTTTTCAAGACCGACGTTTTTCAACACTTCTTCGGGAGAAAGAGGATCTTTGCATATCTGAGACGCAAGTTCAACATTTTCTTCCGCCGTCAGG
>CAKQSU010000285.1 GCA_934273135.1 uncultured Clostridia bacterium | reverse complement strand
CCCCGCAACCTTAGAGCCGGGTGCTTTGAATTCGCCGACCGACGGAACGATTGCCGCGTCAAATTGGAGTTCGCCGTCCGCGTCGATATCGGGCGCGATTTCCTTGAATTTATTGAACGCCGCAACCACCTTATCGACGTCCGCGTGTCTCGCGCTACCCTTGGTCGAGTGAGAGAGGAACGCCACTCTCGGCTTAACGCCTAAAAGCACTTCGCAATGCTTAGCCGCGCAAAAAGCGATGTAAGCGAGCTTATCGGGGTCGGGGTTCTGTTCGAGACCGGTATCCGCGAAAACGAACGCGCCGTCTTCGCAAAGCGGGTGACCGCCTTCGGGAGCGAACAAGACGGAACAGGACGAAACGAGGGGAAGCCCCGGAGCGGTCTTTACGACCTGAAGCCCCGGTCTTAAAGTGTTTGCGGTGGAGTGGCACGCGCCGGAAACCATACCGTCCACGTCGCCCGTTTTAAGCATGCACGCGCCGTACATTGCATAGTCTTTTAAGATTGCCGCTTTCGCGTCATCTTCCGCGGCGTATTCGGGAAGCCCCGTTTTCTTGCTTATTTTACCTTGTCTTAAAGTAAAAAGGAGCTTTGCGTATTCGTTTGTTTTTTCGTTGGTTTTCGGGTCTAAGATATTTACTCCGCTTAAATCGATATCGGGGTTTGCGGCTTTTATTTCCTCGGCGTTTCCGAGAAGAATTACTTTTGCAAAGCCTTTCTTAGCAACCTCCGAAGCGGCTTTTACGACTCTTTTGTCCTCGCCTTCGGGAAGAACGATTGTTTTGTCGAGCTTGGCGGCTCTTTCGATGATTTTTTCTACTAATGCGACCATAACGGTCCTCCTTGTAAAAATATATTGAATTTAGTTGAAATTTTTGCCGATTTAGGTTACAATATTCTAAACGGGGTAAGGCGAAGCGGTTTTTGCAAGTCGTTTTGCGCAATACCTTATCTATTATATAATGAATTTTTTTTAAAGTAAAGGAAAAAGGAACACCCGAATGAAATTTTGCGTCGCTATATGCGAACTAAATCCGCTTCACAGCGGACACATACGCTTAATAAGAGAAATGAAAGCGGACGGAAACAAGGTCGCGCTTATCATGAGCGGGAATTTTTGCCAAAGAGGCGAAGCCGCCGTTCTCGATAAGTACACCCGCGCTCGCCATGCCGTGCTTGCCGGCGCGGACATAGTTTTCGAACTGCCCGCGGCGTTTGCTTCTTCGCCCGCCGAACTTTTTGCGCGGGGGGCTGTTAAGCTGCTTTCGTCTCTACCCGTGGAAAAAACTTTGTTTTTCGGCACGGAAAGCGGCACTAAGGACGAGTTTTTGACGCTTGCGAAAGCGACTCTTATCGAAAGCAAACAATTCAAAGCCGCGCTTAAAGAGAGGCTCGAAGTCGGCTCTCCGTTCGCGCTCGCCCGAATGCAGGCTCTCGAAGACATCGGTGTGGACGTCACTCTTATGAAAACGCCTAACGCCGTTCTCGGCGTCGAATACGTCAAGGCGATTTTGCGGCTCAACGAAGATATGGATTTTCAGCCGATTATGCGCACCGGCGCGCATGACGATTTGTCCGTCGGCGGCGAATACGTTTCTGCGGCGGCGGTGAGGGCTGCGGTCGGGGACGGAAAAAAGAAAAAAGTCAAGCAATATTTGCCTAAGTACGTCTTTGCCGATTTGCCCGAAGAGTTGCCGGACATGAGCGAAGTAGCAATGTACAAAATCCTCGAAAGCGACGGTAAGGACTTACAGAAGATAACCGATTGCGCGGAGGGGCTGGAAAACAGAATAAAAGTTACTTGCCGCGCGGCAAGCGGCTTAGGCGACCTTATCTCTCGGCTCGAAACCAAGCGGTACACCCGCGCGAGAATTTCGCGGATAATAACCAACAACATGCTCGGCGTGACAAGCGATTTTACCGACAAGTGCTTAAAGAGCAATCTTTACCTTAAAGTGCTTGCGGTAGCGGAAGATTCTATGGATATTTTGTCGCATATTTCCGGCTGCAAAAACAAAATAATCACGCGAAAGGCAGACGGCGACAAACTAACCGGCGTGGCGAAAGAATGTTTTGAAAAGGACGTCTTTGCCAACGACGTTTATTCGCTCGTTACAGGTAAGAAGAGTAATGAGTACGAAATGAAAATTATTAAACGATAAGGCGGATATCGGCACATTTTGCCACTGCGTGCGCCGTCGACCGTTAGTTACGTACGTTATAGTACGCGCCTGTCGGTCTCCGTCACCAGCTGTGCCAAACTGCACCAATCTACGCC
>CAKQSU010000284.1 GCA_934273135.1 uncultured Clostridia bacterium | reverse complement strand
AGGGTTATCGCGCTTGCGATAGAGGGTAAAAAATATTCGAGCGAAGCCCTTTCTTCGCTCATAAAAGGCTACGTGGACAAAGGCGAAGAAATGACGTTCGTGATAGGCTCGTCGCGCGGGCTTTCGGACGAGGTTAAAGGAAAAGCCGACGTAAAGCTTTCCTTTTCCGATATGACTTTTCCGCACGCGCTTATGCGAGTTATTCTCGCCGAGCAGGTTTACCGCGCGTTCACGATAATCGCCGGCACGGGGTATCACAAATGATTGAAGAGGATAAGATACGTTTCATGCGCGAAGCCGTAAAACAAGCGAAAATCGCGTTTAAAAAGGGCGAAATCCCGATAGGCGCGGTGATTGTTAAGGACGGCAAAATAATAGCGAGAGGAAGAAACAAGCGGGAAGAGATGAGCCTTGCGACGGCGCATGCCGAAATAATCGCAATAAACGCCGCATGCAAAAAGCTGAAAGATTGGCGGCTTACCGGCTGCGAAATGTTCGTGACGATAGAGCCGTGCGTGATGTGCGCGGGGGCTATACTCAACGCAAGAATGAAAAAGGTATACTTCGGCGCTCAGGAATTAAAAGACGGCGCGCTCGTCAACGCCTTTTCCGTGCTTAAAAAAGGCTCGCTCAATTGGTCTTGCCCGCATGAAGGCGGCTTGCTTGCGAGCGAGTGCGCAACGCTTATGGTTGACTTTTTTAAGGCGCGAAGAAAAAATTCGCGTGAAAATAGCTGAAACCCGCCTATAAAAGTTGACTATTTTCTTGTATTCGTATATAGTATATACGTCACGAATTCGCGGCTGAAGGTCGCTTTAAATAAAAGGAGTAATCATGATAACACACAGTACAGAGATTAAACTTTTTGCAGGAAACTCGAACCGCCCGTTGGCGGAAGCAATCGCCAAAAGGCTCAACATGAGTTTGAGCGACATCGAGGTGGGGCATTTTTCAGACGGTGAAACGAGCGTTCACATCACCGAAAGCGTCCGCGGACGGGACGTGTTCATCATTCAGTCCACGTCCACGCCTGTAAACGAAAATCTTATGGAACTTCTCGTCATGATAGACGCGGCTCGCCGCGCTTCCGCGGGCAGAATCACTGCCGTTATACCGTACTTCGGGTACGCCCGTCAGGACAGAAAGGCTAAGCCGCGCGACCCGATTACCGCAAAGCTCGTCGCGGACATCATCACTTCCGCGGGAGCCGACAGAATACTTACGATTGATTTGCACGCGGCGCAGATTCAGGGCTTTTTCGATATCCCGGTAGACCATCTCGTCGGCAATCATATTTTAAGCAAATACTTTAAGAATCTCGTTGACGACAACTTTGTAGTCGTTTCTCCGGACGTAGGCTCGGTCGGAAGAGCGAGAAGCACCGCGACCAAGCTTAACTGCCCGATGGCGATTATCGATAAACGCCGCCCCAAGGCTAACCAGGTCGAAATAATGAACATTATCGGCGACGTTGCCGGCAAAACCGCGCTTCTTGTCGACGACATGATAGACACCGCAGGCACCATTTGCCTCGGCGCGGAAGCGTTGCATAACGCGGGCGCAAAAAAGATTTACGCTTGTTGCACGCACGCCGTTCTTTCGGGCCCCGCTATCGAAAGGATAGAAAAATCTTACATAGACGAACTCGTTATTCTCGACACCATTGCTTTACCCGCCGAAAAGAAGATTGACAAAATCAAAATTCTTTCGGTCGACAAACTTTTGGCTACGGCTATCGAAAACGTATATCTCGACAAAAAGATGTCGGATATCTACAACGATTGATTTTTTACTAAAAAAAGACAAAAGGGGCTGCTTAAAAGGCAACCCCTTTAAAAACTTATAGACTAAAAGCTTATTAAAAGGCGGAAAAGGTAATAAACATGAAGATTATAATAGGCTTAGGCAACCCCGAGCCTAAATACTTAAAAACCTTGCATAACTTGGGCTTTATGACGGCGGACGTTCTTGCGGACAGGCTCGGCGCAAGCTTTACGAAAAAGCCTAAGCTCAAAAGCCTTGTCGCGGAAACAAGTCTTGCGGGCGAAAAGGTTCTTATCGTCAAGCCTTTAACGTATATGAATCTGAGCGGGGAAGCTGTTGTCGCCGTTCGCAATTTCTATAAAGTTCCCGAAAAAGACTGCCTTATAATTTACGACGACCTCGATTTAAAAATCGGCACCATACGTTATAGGAAAAACGGCAGCGCGGGAACGCACAACGGCATGCGCAACATAGTCGCCGAAAGCGGAACGAGCGAATATCCGAGGGTCAGAAT
>CAKQSU010000283.1 GCA_934273135.1 uncultured Clostridia bacterium | reverse complement strand
GAGCTTGACAGGGTTGCGGGTATCACCGAGAACGTTATGAGAAGGCTTGTTACCGTTCGTAACGCGTAAAATAACAACTATCACTAAAGTAGGAGATTATTATGAACAAGGTATTCCTTATCGGTAATTTAACGCGTGACCCCGAACTTGCGGAAACCGCAAGCGGGATAAAAGTCTGCCGCTTTGCTATCGCGGTGAACAGAATTTACTCGGGTAGCGACGGTACGAGAGAAACCGATTATTTTAACATAACGGTTTGGCGTACTCAGGCGGAAAACTGCGGAAAATACCTTAAAAAAGGCAGCAAGGTCGCAATCAGCGGCAGCTTGCAGAACCGTTCCTACGAAGACAAAGACGGAGTTAAAAGAAACGTTACGGATATCGTTGCCGACGGCGTCGGCGGCGTGGAATTCCTCTCTTCGAGGTCCATAGGTGACGATGAAATTTCCGCCCGTCCGCAGGGCAGAGAAAAACCTCGGCTTGAACCTGTCGCCGATGATGACGACGGTTTGCCGTTCTAAGTTTAATTAAGGAGTTTTAACATGGAAGAAAATAAAGTTAAAAAACCCATGAGAAGAATCAGCAGAAAAAAAGTCTGCACCTTCTGCGTGGAAAAAGCCGAACATATCGACTATAAGGATTCCGCTAAGCTCAAAAAGTTCGTTACGGAAAAAGGGAAAATTCTTCCCCGCCGTATGACCGGTGTCTGCGCTAAGCACCAGAGAGAACTTTCCGAAGCTATCAAAAAAGCAAGAATCGTTGCCCTTCTTCCCTTTAAGGGCGAGTAAGAAAAAGAGCCGCAAGGCTCTTTTTTCATATGTAAATTTAGCTTAAGCGGCAACGAAAGCACGCGTCGAAAAGCCCTGAAACGGCAAAAAAACTTCGGTGCGTGTTTTTTGTCGACCGTTACTAAAACGTTAAAAATTATATCGTTTAAAGGCGAATAATGGGCAAATTATTGTTAAATTTGCCTTACGATTCTTGCGTATACTCAAAAACTATGATATAATAACATTGAACGGCTTGCAAAAATAAATTTTTGCATTGCTTACGCAATTATTATTTGCGATTAGCAAATAATAGCCGTTTATTGAAATATTGCGCTCGAAAACCCTTGCAAGCAAGTTTTCTCACTTATATTATAACGTAGAAACGAGACAAAAATGCAATTTTGTCGGCAACTACCGTTGCCATGCGCTTTGGCTTTGCCAAACAGCCGTCTCCGTTGAAATATTGCGTGAAAAAGTCCTTGCGAGCAAACTTTTTCACTTATTATACAAACGAAATTTGCTTTTGATAACGTGAAAATATTATTTAAGAGAGAAAAAAGACCTTTATTACCCTTCCATTATAGCTTAGGTAACGGAACTTGAAAAGTGTTAATTCATATATTACACTTTTTTCGGTCAAATATATTGTATCAGGAGGATAAAATGATAAAAATCGCCGTGGTTGAAGACTCTAAGACGGAATCGAATAAGATTTTGACGTATCTCGATAAGTTTTGTTCTTCGGAGAACTTAGAGTACAAAGCCGAATATTTTTCGGACGGAATATATTTTGTCGATAAGTTGAAAAATAATTACGACGTTGTGATTCTCGATATCGACATGCCTTTGCTTGACGGAATGAGCGCGGCGAAAAAGCTTCGCGAGGCGGGCGGCGAAGGCGATATTATTTTCGTAACGAATTTAACGCAATACGCTATATCCGGGTATGAAGTGGATGCGGTCGCTTACCTTGTGAAGCCCGTCGTGTATTATACGTTTGCGAACGCCATGAAAAAGGTTATCGCAAAGAGGCGGCTCAAAGCGGATAAAGGGAAAGATATTGTTATTCCGTCAAAGCAAGACGGGGTGAGCATAGTTTCGCCCGCGGTATTGAAGTATATCGACGTTATAGGGCATGATTTGTATTTTTACACCGAGAACGGCGTTTTCTGCTATCATAGAAAGACTTTAAAAGATATCATGACTATGTTGCCGTGCGGAAGCTTTGCGTACTGCTCTAACCATTGCGTGGTCAACCTAAAATATGTTTCTTGCATAAAAGGCAAAACCGTAGCCTTGTCGGACAAAACCGAGCTTGACTTAACGCGCGGCAAAAAGAAAGAGTTCTTAGATTTTTTTATGGCGTATATAAGGTGAGATATGGATACAGTGATTAGTTTTTTTCAAAATAATTTTTTTGTTTTCGAAATAATGTTTTGTTTTGTACCGTATATTTTGTTTTTGAAAGCGTACAAGTATACTTGGCTTAAAGCCGCCGCCGCGGTTTTAGTT
>CAKQSU010000282.1 GCA_934273135.1 uncultured Clostridia bacterium | reverse complement strand
ACTTGCCGAATTCAAAGCGCCCGACTTCGATTCGATTTTCGACGGCGTTTCCGCTATCCCGTGGGAAAATTACCTTTCGGCGGACGGCAAACTCTTCTTCGATATCAAGCTTTTCGAAAGCAAACTTCACGCGCTCACCGCCGTTCAGTCGGTCGCGAAAAAGGCGATTGTAAAACGGCTTTGCAAGGCGTACAAGCTTTCTTCACTCCCCGAAAGCGGCGAAAGATACAAAATAGAAATTTCCGTTCACAAGGATTTTGCCACCGTTTCGCTCGACGCTTCGGGCGAGGGGCTTCATAAGCGCGGATACAGAACGCTTGCGGGCGAGGCGCAGATAAAAGAAACTCTCGCCGCCGCGTTAATAGATTTGTCGGTCTGGAACAAGGAAAGACCTTTCGCAGACATTTTCTGCGGCACGGGGACCATCGCCATTGAAGCCGCGCGCAAAGCCGCCGGTATCGCGCCCGGGCTTCAACGCGAATTCGATTTTACCTCTCATAAGTACTTCGACAAAAAGATTTTCGAGCAAAGCCGCGCCGAAGCAATGGCTAAGCGGGTTGAAAAGGTAACTACCCCGATTTTCGCTTCGGATATAGACGAAAAGCAACTTTCTCTCTGCCGCCGCCACGCCAAAGCCGCCGGCGTTGCCGACTTTTTGAAAATTTCCTGCGCGGACATGGCAGACTTCAACTCCGACTTAAAGCGCGGCGTAGTCATTTCCAACCCGCCGTACGGCGAAAGATTGAGCGAACGCGCCGATATCGAGAGGTTGTATTCGCTCCTTGGTAAGGTTGCCCGCCGCAATGAAGATTGGTGTTTTTACACGCTCACCCCCGTTACCGACTTCGAGCGGCTCTTCGGCAGAAAAGCCGACAAAAAGCGCAAAGTCTACAACGGTCGCATAGAATGTTTTTACTACACGCATCTTTCGCACTTGAAAAAGTAAAAAGAAAAAGTCTTTGTGAATGGCTTTTCGCAAAGGCTTTTTTAGTAGTTTAAACATCTTAACAAACAAGCTCCGTTTAATATAAAAAGCAATAAGTTAAAATAGAAAAGGTTTATATTGTTTTGTTTTATATAAGCAAGTATAATTCCGAATAAGGAAAAACTTGTCCCGATTATAGAAAGAATACAGATTGCTTTCAAAGTTTTTCTATATATACCTAACGCTACAATGAAACCCAAAGCACAAACGGAAAGAAACAATAGTAATAAAGATATTTTTTCGTATATTTCGGGTGTAGCAAATAAATTAGGAATTTCTTCCTTATTCTCTTCTTTGTGAAATTCATCTTTTTTCTCGGTCATATTCTTTACTCTCTATGCTTGTATACGCGAGCTGCGTATAGCATATAATAATTTTAGCACGCAATACGCGTATTGTCAACGCATTTCGCGTATTTTGTGATAAAAACTTTTCGAGGTGTAAATATGGAATTTTTCGAAAAGTTGAAAGAGATAAGAAATGAGTACGGTCTTACGCAAAAAGAAGTTGCTCAAAAGGCAGGCTTGTCGATTACGGGCTACGCCGGTTACGAACAAGGATACAGAGAACCCGATTTAAAAACAATTTCGAAAATTGCCGACGTGTTAGGTTGTAGCGTTGATTATCTTTTAGGTAGAGAAGATGACTTCGGAAAAATAATCGGCAGCGAGAACGGCGTAATTTTAAATGCCGACGAAGAGGAACTTGTCAAAGCTTATCGTAAGCTTTCATCTTCTATGAAGTCGGCGATGTTGTCTACTTTAAAAAGCTTATCCGAAAAAGAGAATAAATAAAATGCGATTAAAAGAATTAAGAGTTGAAAAAGGTTTAAAACAATCCGAAGTTGCTGTGGCGGTGGGTGTTAGCACCGCGGTTTACGGTTATTATGAAAGAGGTATAAACAAACCTGACCCCGATATGCTTGTTAAACTTGCCGATTTTTTCGGTTGTAGCGTTGATTATCTTTTAGGTAGAGAAGATGACTTCGGAAAAATAATCGGCAGCGAAAACGGCGTAATTTTAAATGCCGACGAAGAGGAGCTTGTCAAAGCTTATCGTAATCTTTCATCTTCAACGAAGTCGGCAATGCTGTCTACTTTGAAAAGTTTGTCCGAAAAAGAGAATAAATAAAATGCGAATAAAAGAACTTAGAGAAGAAAAAGGCTATACTCAATCAAAGGTCGCGGAGCTTATCGGTGTGCAAAGATATACTTATGCGAAATGGGAACAAGGCAGGGTTGAACCGTCTATTTGCGACTTGATAAAATTAAGCTCGGTTTTTAACGTTTCCATAGATTATAT
>CAKQSU010000281.1 GCA_934273135.1 uncultured Clostridia bacterium | reverse complement strand
CACTCATAGTGATGGATAAACGAGCGATAGTCCATGTTGACCGTGCCTACAACCGCTTGTTTTCCGTCCCCCACAACGGTTTTTGCGTGAATAAATCCGTCTTTATACATATACACATGCGCGCCGTAAGCTTTCAGCATCGCGACCGTGTGTTTAGTCACCGAAAAAACGGGCTTTTTGTCGGGGATTTCGGGAATTACTATTTTTACGTCGACACCGCGTAAAAGCGCGCTTTTTATTGCTTCCGTCATGTTCGTGTCCACCACGAAGTAAGGCGTCGTGATATACAGCGTTTTTTTGCGGCGTTGATAATTTCGAGGTAAGCGTTTTCGCCGATATGCTCGGTGTCCACGGGGTACGGACTATCTCCGAAAGGAAGAAGCAATCCGCGCTTGACGGAGTCCTCATGTTCGACGAGAAAATTCGCCTCGTCGAGCTTTTCTTTGCCGGCGATATTGTAAAGGGAAATAAACATTTTGACGAACTCGTCCGTCGCTTCCCCCTCAATAAACACGCCGTTGTCGAGCCAACGCCCGTAAGGGTGCGTGATGTTGACGTATTCGTCCGCAAGGTTAAGCCCGCCCGTAAAAGCTTTTTTGCCGTCGATAACTACGATTTTTCTATGGTCGCGGTTATTGTGAAGAGCCGACACGATGGGCAAAAACCTTCTGAAAACTTTCGCATTGATTCCCGCCTTAACGAGCTTTTTTCTGAACCCTACCGGGACTTTTTTAATGCTCCCTACGTCGTCGTACATAAGATACACTTTAACGCCCGCGTCCATTCTCTCCTTTAAAACGGAGTAAATCTGCCGCCAAAGCTCGCCGTCCTCTATGATAAAATACTCTATAAAGACGTATTTTTGAGCGGTAGCCAACTCTTCGAGAAGCCTGCCGGCGTACGTTTCTCCGTCCGGCAATATCTCGCAACTCGTCTTATCGCGCGGTTTTGCTCCGTAAGAAGCCGCTACGTACCGAATTAAGTTTGCGTCGTCGTCTATAACGGAAACGTCAATCTTTTCGTGCTTGACGCTTCTTTTCAAATACTTTTTGTTGAATGACGGTATTCTCCCGAACGAAAGGTAAATTATTATGCCCGCGTACGGAAAAAGGCAGAAAAGCACGGTCCACGGGATTTTATAAACCGCCGGTCCGTCCTTTGTCATGCAGTAAATAAACATGATTATTCCCACAATCTGCGTGAACGCCATAAACCAGATATATTTTGTCGTCATCGCCGCCAGCACCGCAACGGTAAGCGCGACTTGCAAAACTATCGCGAGCGCAACCAATATGAAGCGCGAAGCCGAAAGCAACGGACTTCTCACTTTTTTTTCGATTTCAACGGGTCTGAACTTTGCGACCTCTTTCTTGTTTTTTCGTTTAGCCATGAACGTCCTTTTGTTGAAGCTTTTTTCTGTCCGACGCCGAAAACAACGCCTGACTTATATAAAACTCTATTATTGCGAGTATGAGCGGAACGTAATACGAGCCTATTCGCCAAACAAGCAATACCCCGCCCAAAATGTTTTCGGCGATAACCTCTTTAAAAAGCATTCTGAAAACGATTTCGCTGCTTCCCGCCGCGCCGGGGATAGGTATAACGTTCGTGATGTACGCCGCGCCTATCGTCAAAAGATAGTAGGAAAAATAGTCATTCAGCGCAAACGCCTGTCCGCTCACCGCAAGAAAAGCGACGTAGATAAGCGAAGACGTTAAAAACATATACGCAACGTATATTAAAACCGCGGGGATATATCTATAAAAGACCTTGCCCATCGCGACTATCCGTTCCTTATAGATTTTGTATTTTATCGTTTCGCTCTCAATGTATTCCGCGCGCTTTTGCTCGTCTTTGCGGAATTTTAATTTTGAAACGAGATTGATGAAAACCCTTTGCAACGGTGCGATAAACGCAAGCGCGCAAACAAAGCAAATTGTCAAAAAGTGGAATATAAGCCCTATTAAAACGACTATGTTAAGCCCCACCGTTTTGCCGCTCACGCTAACCGTCAGCTTTTGCGCCGTAGCGACGATAAACACCGTCAGATAATTCAAAAAACTTGCAATAGACGCAACAATCTGGCACATCGAAAGCGCAGTCAGCGATTCGTAGAAAGAATACCCGTAACGCGTCAGACAATAAACGCGCATAGGAAAATGCCCGCTTTTTAAAGGGGTTACCGATGAAGCGAGCTTCCCGTAAATAAGGTCGTTGAAGCTTTTTAAAAAGCTCCAATCTTTGAGCGTGCCTTTAACGGCAAAATAGTCGGACAAAGCCCACACGAGCATAGAC
>CAKQSU010000280.1 GCA_934273135.1 uncultured Clostridia bacterium | reverse complement strand
GGGTATAGACGTGCTCTATGACGACAGAAACGAGCGCGCGGGCGTAAAATTCAACGATGCCGACCTTGTGGGTATTCCGATAAGAATTACCGTCGGCAAAAAATTCGGCGAGGGCATTGTTGAATTTAAAGAAAGAAAATCCGACACCGTTTTGGAACTTACGGTTGAAGAAGCAATCAAAAAAGCCAAAGAAATTATAAACGCGGAAAAATAGGCGTCAGCTTAAACGAAGGGAAAGATAAAAATGTCAAAGGTTAGAACCCGTTTTGCACCGAGTCCTACGGGATATATGCATATCGGAAATTTGAGAACGGCGCTCTATGCTTATCTTTTAACAAAGCATATGGGCGGAGATTATATTTTGAGAATTGAGGATACCGACCAGGAGAGATACGTTGACGGCGCGGTGGATTTGATTTACAGAACGCTTAAAGAAACGGGAATTAAGCACGATGAAGGTCCCGACGTGGGCGGTGAATACGGTCCGTATATTCAGAGCGAGAGAAGAAATATTTATAAAGAGTATGCCGAAAAACTCGTTGAGCTTGGCGGTGCATACTACTGTTTCTGCGACAAAGAGCGTCTTGATAAGCTTAAAGAGGCACAGCTTGCACACAAAATGACGCCGAAATACGACGGCTGTTGCCGCGGTCTTTCAAAAGAAGAAATCGAGGAAAAGATTAAAGCGGGCGTTCCGTACGTTATAAGACAAAAAATTGACCCTCACGGCACAACAAGCTTTGAGGACGCGGTTTTCGGCAAAATCACGGTTGAAAATTCAACGCTTGACGATAACGTTCTTCTGAAATCGGACGGACTTCCGACCTACAATTTTGCTAACGTTGTCGACGACCATTTAATGCACATCACCCACGTTATAAGAGGCAACGAATACCTTTCGAGCACACCGAAATACAATCTTTTGTATCAGGCGTTCGGCTGGGAAATTCCCACATACATTCACGTTTCGCCGATTATCAAAGAAAACGGCAAAAAGCTTTCAAAGCGCGAGGGCGACGCGTCGTATGAGGATTTTATAAACAAAGGATACCTTAAAGACGCGATTATAAACTATATCGCGCTTCTCGGCTGGAGTCCGAAAAACGACCGCGAGAAATTCACTTTGGACGAAATGGTCGAAATGTTCTCGGTAGAGGGACTCAGCAAGTCCGCGTCCATCTTCGACGAGGCGAAAATGCGCTGGCTCAATTCGTGCTACGTCAAGGAACTTTCGCCCGAGGACTATTACGCGCACGCGCTTCCGTTTATGGAGAAACTCGACTATCTTAAAGGTTACGACCTTCGTTATCTCGCAACGCTTCTTCAGGGCAGAACGGAAATTTTCTCGGACGTTGAAAAACTCACCGCGTTTTTAACCGAATTCGACGGATTCGACCTCGATCTGTTCGTAAATCAGAAGTGGAAAACCGACCGCGAAGTCGCTAAAAAGATGATTCCCGATCTTACGGAACTTGTCCGCGACGATTTTGACAACCTTCACGACGCGCTTGTCGCTTACGCCGAAAAAGCGGGATACAAGAAAGGTCAGGTGCTTTGGGTCTTCCGTATCGCGATCACCGGCGCGGCGGCAACCCCCGGCGGCGCGACCGAAATGGCAACCCTTCTCGGAAAAGAGAAAGTCGCCGCCCGCCTCGCGCTCACTCTCGAAAGACTGTAAACGACTTAAAAACCGCAAGGAGAACATTATGCCGGACAGAAAAGGATACGTATCACCGCTCTCGACCCGTTACGCAAGCGACGAAATGCAGTACTGCTTTTCGGACGATTTCAAGTTCACCACATGGCGGCGGCTTTGGGTCGCGCTTGCCCGCGCCGAGCATAAACTCGGGCTTAACGTAACCGAGGCGCAGATCGCAGAACTCGAAGCGCACGTAAACGATATAAATTACGACGTTGCCGAAGCGCGCGAAAAGGAAGTCCGTCACGACGTTATGAGCCACGTTTATGCGTATGGCTTGCAGTGTCCGAACGCCGCGCCCATAATTCACCTCGGCGCAACGAGTTGCTACGTCGGCGACAACGAGGACGTTATCGCGATGAAACGCGCGGGCGAAATCGTACTAAAAAAAGCGGTAGCGGTCGTTAAAAACTTGTCCGAGTTCGCGGAGAAATACAAATCGCTCCCCACTCTCGGTTATACGCACCTTCAGCCGGCGCAACTTACCACCGTCGGCAAACGCGCGACGCTGTGGATAAACGAACTCTTAATGGATATCGACAATTTGTCGTATCAACTCGATAATCTCAAACTTCTCGGATCGAAGGGAACTACCGG
>CAKQSU010000279.1 GCA_934273135.1 uncultured Clostridia bacterium | reverse complement strand
GAAGTCGTCTGGCACCCCAAGCTTTCAAAAGATTATCGCTATCAGTACGACGGCATAAAGTCTGCGTTTTTGACCGCCGCTTCCAAAATGCCGCGCGTCGACGCGGTGGGCGTATCGTCCGCAGGCGTTTACATCGACAACAAAATAATGGTGTCCAGCCTTTTTATCAATATTCCCAAAGAAGATTATAAGCCGCACGTTCAGACTATGTATCTCGACATCGCCAAAGAACTCGGCTACCCGATAGAAGTCGCCAACGACGGAGACGTAACCGCGCTTGCGGGAGCAATGGAGCTTAACGCCGTAAACGTTCTCGGTATCGCGCTCGGCACAAGCGAAGCGGGCGGGTACATAAATTCTACGGGTACTCTTAACGGCTGGATAAGCGAGCTTGCGTTCGTCCCGGTAGACCTTGCTCCCGCCGCTATGGCGGACGAGTGGAGCGGCGACATCGGTTGCGGCGTAAAATACTTTTCGCAAGACGCCGTAATCAAGCTTGCCGAAAACGCCGGCATAAAATTCGAACAAACTCTTACCCCCGCCGAAAAGCTTAAAAAGGTTCAGGACCTTTTAGAAAGCGGCGACTTAATTGCCAAGCGTATTTTTGCCGATATCGGCATATATCTCGGTTACACGCTTGCTTTCTATTCGGAATTTTACGATATTGACTATCTTTTGCTTTTAGGCAGGGTCACAAGCGGCTCCGCCGGCGCGATTATCGCCGAAAACGCCAAACTCGTCCTCGATGAAGAATATCCTTCTCTCTCGTCGATAAAGATAGTCCTCCCCGATGAATCGAATAAACGCGTAGGGCAGAGCATAGCGGCAGCCTCGCTATGTTCCTGACGGCGTATAGCACGCCGCCTTGCCACTACGTGTTCGACCGTCGCACAGTTACGTACATAGAGTACGCGCCTGCGCGCCGCTCTCACCTGTTGTGGCAATCCGACGCACTCTCCGCCGTCAGGACTGTGTAGCAATCCGACGCACTCTCCGCCGTCAGTAGGAGAGGTACGCGCCCATCGGCATTCGCCGCCCTGTTGCCCGTCTCTGCAACCCTTCTCCGCCCTCAGCGGGAGAGGTACGCGTCGCGTCGGCTAACCACACCCATGCCAACCTTCCCCCGCATGCCGCTTGTCGGCAGGCTCTGTGGGGAAGGGGGACCGTCGTCGCGGCGACGGTGGATGAGGGGATAATCAAGTAAATCGATATTTGCGCCAAAGGCGCAAGCGATATGCCTTGCGGCTCGATATTTGCCTTCGGCAATCGATATTCGTGCGTAAAGCACGAGCGAAAATTGATGAGGGGACAATGTGTAAATCGATATTTGCGCCAACGGCGCAAGCGATATGCCTAACGGCTCGATATTTGCCGTAAACGCCAATCGATATTCGCCCCTTACGGAGCGAGTGAAAGCGGATTTGAAATATTATATAATTCGTCCGCACTTCTCAACTTTCAATTATTACCTTTCTAAAAACCTATGAAATTCATATTAGCAAGTCAAAGCCCGAGAAGATACGAGCTTTTAAAATCCGCCGGGTATGACTTCGAAGTCGTCCCCGCGACAAGCGAAGAAAAAATCGATAAAAACTTACCCGTAGAGGAAGTCCCCAAAGCCCTTGCGCTGCACAAAGCGAAAGAGGTCTTTGAAAAAACGGGCAAAATAACCCTTACAGCGGACACAATCGTCGTTCTTGACGGCGTTATTCTCGGCAAGCCTAAGGACAAAGCGGAAAACGAGAAGTTTTTGCGTGCGCTTTCGGGCAGAACCCACCTTGTCTATACGGGTTACGCCATAATAGGCGGCGGGTATTACATTAACGAGGTCGAAAAGGCGGAAGTCATATTCAACGCCTTGACGGAAGAAGTCATAAAAGAATACGTCGAAGCCGGCTTAGGTCTTGACAAAGCGGGCGGCTACGGCGTTCAGGACGAGTACGGACTTGTCAAAAAGGTAGTCGGCAGCTTTACTTGCGTTATGGGCTTGCCGATGGAAAAAATAAACGAAGCAATCGAGGAACTCAAATGAAATCTAATACGGTCGCAATCGATATGGGGTCGTCCAACACCGGGATTTACCGCGTGGGAATGGGCATTGTTTTGTATGAACCGAGCGTAGTCGCGCTCTCTCGCGACGAAAAGCGCAAGGTGAAAGAAGTCGGGCTTGAAGCAAAAAAGCTTGTGGGCAGGGCTTCCGACAGCACGGAGGTTGTCTGGCCCGTTTTCGAATCGGAAATCGAAGACGAGGCGGCGGCTGTTGCCATGCTCGAACTTTTTCTGAATAAAATAACGC
>CAKQSU010000278.1 GCA_934273135.1 uncultured Clostridia bacterium | reverse complement strand
TGCGATCGTGACCGCGCCCTTTTGCCCCGCCTGCGCGATAATTTCCGCTTCGCGACGGTGGTTTTTAGCGTTCAATATGTTGTGTTTGATTCTTTCGCGTAAGAGCGCGCGGGAAATGGCTTCCGACTTTTCGACCGTGACCGTACCGACAAGTATAGGCTGACCTAACTCGTGGTGCTCCTTTATGTCGGCGATAATCGCGCGGATTTTGCCTTTTTCGGTAGAATAGATAACGTCGTGCAAGTCCTGACGAATCATCGGGCGGTTGGTCGGGATTTCGAGAACGTCAAGCCCGTAAATGGTCTTGAATTCCTCTTCCTCCGTCTTAGCGGTACCCGTCATACCCGAAAGCTTACGATACAGGCGGAAGTAGTTCTGGAAGGTAATGGTCGCGTGCGTTTTGCTTTCGCTCCTTACGACTACGCCCTCTTTCGCCTCTATCGCCTGGTGCAAACCCTCGGAATATCTTCTGCCTATCATAAGACGCCCCGTGAATTCGTCGACGATTATGATTTCGTTGTCCTGCACGATATAGTCGTTGTCGCGCTTGAAGATATGGTGCGCCTTTAAAGCCTGCTGAATGTGGTGGTTAAGCTCGGCATGCTCGGCGTCGGCAAGGTTTTCGATATGGAAGAACCTTTCGGCTTTCGCCGCGCCGCTCTCGGTAATCTGTACCGATTTTTCCTTTATATCTATCGTGAAATCCTCTTCAGCTTTGAGAGTTCTCACGAATCTGTCAACGTCGATATAAAGCTGAGAGGACTTGTCCCCGGGCGCGGAAATGATAAGCGGCGTACGCGCTTCGTCGATCAGGATAGAGTCTACTTCGTCGACGATTGCAAAGTCGAGGTCGCGCTGAACCATGTCGGGCAATCTCTTTTTAAGGTTGTCGCGCAGATAGTCGAAGCCGAACTCGTTGTTGGTGCCGTAAGTTATGTCGCAATTATACGCGGCGCGCTTTTCGGCGTCCGTCATGTCATGTACGTTTACGCCTACGGTAAGCCCCAAAAAGCGGTGGATTTTGCCCATCCAGTCGGCGTCACGCTTGGCAAGGTAATCGTTTACCGTTACGATATGAACGCCTTTGCCCGCAAGCGCGTTTAAGTACGCGGGGAGGGTCGCCATAAGCGTTTTACCTTCACCCGTTTTAAGCTCCGCGACTCTGCCCTGATGCACGCAGATACCGCCCATAAGCTGAACCTTATAGTGGCGCATGTTGAGAACGCGATAGCTCGCCTCGCGGACAACCGCGAAAGCGTCGTATAAAATATTGTCGAGGGTTTCGCCCGCCGAAAGCCTTCCTTTCAAAACGTCGGTCTGCGCGCGGAGTTCCTCGTCCGTCATTGCTTCGTACTTAGGAGAAAGGGCGATAATCTTGTCCGCCATTGCTCCGATTTTTTTAAGGCTTCTTCTCGAATCCGATTCGAGAATCCATCTTATAAGTCCCATTCGGTATACCCCTTTGTCGGTAATTTGTTTTAAATGTTGCTTAGTGCAAAACTAAGCTATTTATATATAAGCTATTTATATATTCTACTATATTTTTGCGTTTAAGTAAATGCTAAACGCGTTGTTTTCTTTAATTAAAGAGATTTTTTTATCGAATTTCTTCGTTTTCTTCCTCGTTTTGCTCTTTTTTTGCCTTTTTCTCCCTCGAAACGGAAGCAACGGTAAGAAGATACACGCTTTTTGCTCCCGCAGTTTTGAGCGCGGAAGCGACTTCATGCGAGGTTGCGCCGGTTGTCAAAACGTCGTCCACTACAAGCACATGCTTACCTTTGACGAATTTTTTATCCGTAACTTTGAACGCGCCTTTCAAGTTTTTGCTCCGCTCTTCAAAATCAAGCTCGGCTTGCCGCGCGGTGTCCTTAACCTTTTCAAGCGTTGAATACGCTTCGGCAGAAAGCAATTTTGCAAGCGCGTCCGCAAGAAGTTCCGATTGGTTATACCCTCGCTTTTCTTCCGCCTTTATACTCATCGGCACGAAAGTGATAATATCGGGAGCGAAGAAGTTTTCGATATATACGTTTTTAAGGTACGGCGCAAGCATATCCGCAAGGTAGCGTGCGGAAGAATATTTAAGCTTATGGATAACGGATTTTATCGCGCCCTCATAGCTAAATACGCTGCGCGACAAATCCACCGCCGTTTCGTGAGCACAAGAAGAACATTCGCCTTTGGCGTATAGCGTTTCCCGTCCGCATTTTTGGCATTTGTTTTCGGTAATAAGCCTTATGCTTTTTTCGCACTCGTCGCAAAATTGCCCGCCGTCGAAAATTTCTTTACCGCAAGCCGAACAAG
>CAKQSU010000277.1 GCA_934273135.1 uncultured Clostridia bacterium | reverse complement strand
GCATAAAGGAGGATATGCCCGTTCTGTCCGCGCCGGCGGTGCAATGGAGATATACCGGGTTTTTGTCGGCATTTGCTATGAGGGTGAAAATCTTTTTATATTCGTCGGCAAATTCTTCGAATCTTCTTGCTTCCGTGCCGGACGGAATGGAAATCGCGTTGTACGCTATGCCGTCCACGTAAGGTCCTTTGCACTGATAATCGTCGCGCAGGTCGATTTCGCATTTTATGCCGAGGCGCAACATTTCGGCTTTGCCGGCATCGGTGATAGAGTTGAGGTTAGCCCCGCGGTAATATAAGCCTTGTCTTATTCTTCCGCCCGAAACGAGAGAAGAAGTATATCCGCCGATATCTCTCACGTTGGACACGCCGCTTATATAGAGGTTGCGGGGTCCTTTGCCGGCAAGTTCTATTTCGTGAACGGTAGCGGAGGAAAGACCTTTTTCGTCCGCCGCGCCTCTAAAATATACCTTTCTGCCCGTTTTTAGATTGAAAACGAAAGCTTTCTTTTCGTTAAGGTTCGTGATTAAAGTAGCGTCGGCAAAAGAATTGTCGTAAGCGTACTGCAAAACGTAGGTCGAAGAGTTTACGCTGTCTTTCGAAAAGTCAAGGGTTATCGCCCTCGGGCGGCTGAGTTCATTAACGCCGACGGCGTAAGCTTCGATGTTTTCATAGTTGCTATCGTTGAGATAAGCGTACTGCAAAGCGGTGTGAACGTCGTTTGCGGGAACGTCCTCGTTTTCGTCCGGAACGGAAGAAACTTTTTCGACGGCAAAATCGAAGTAGTCGATGTTGGGGTTGCCTTTACCCGTGTTTTCTGCAACCGTTACGCGGAAACGATGTTCGCCGAGCGGCAAAGTTACGCTTTGGTAGGCAAAAGTTTCCCATTCGGTAACGTTTTGACGAGCTTTGAGAACGGTCTTTGCGGCGGAAAGCGGCATGTTGCGGTTGTCGTCGATGATATACGTATAGGCTTTTGTTAAATCCTCGTCGTAGCCTTTCCATTTGTCGGTCTGAGCGTAAGCCGCAGTCATAGTTATTTTCGCGTTGAAACGAAGATTTATTTTGAATTCGAAGTATTGACCGCTCTGCACGTTGCCCGTCGCCGCGGCAAGGAATTTTCCGCCCGAAGCGTCTTTTCTTTCGACGATTTTAGAGGGGTTGTCGCTCGAAATTTTATGGTACGTAACGTCAACGTCTTCCGCTTCAAAACGGCAAGTGCCGATTTTGTTTACGAAAAGCGTGTAGTTTTTCACCTCGTATGCAGGGGCGTCGGGATCGGGGTCGGGTTCGACTTCACCGCCCGCGGACGAAGAATCGCCGCCCATGGACGAATTTCCTCCGCCCGTAGAAGATGTTCCGCCGCCCGTAGATGAATCGCCTATGTCGGCAGAAACGGACGTGCCGCCGCCAGAGGAAGACAAGTTGTCGTTATTCCTTAGGCATGCCGTAAGGGTAAAGACAAGCGACAAAACAACCGCTAAAATTAGCGCTATTCTTTTCAAATTTTTCATTTTTCCTCCACGACGAAATTTTTTCGTCGATTTTTTTATTCGGAGAGCAAATCTCCGATTTTTATTTTCGGCTAAAAAACGAAGTCTTTTATTTTTTAGGGATTGCATTCTTCATCACTAATTATTTTTGCGGCAATAAATCATGCAATCCCTATCGTTTTACGCCGAAAACGCGACGTATTTTAGCCGCGTTTCGTTTTTTAATTAAGCTTCGACAAAGTTAAATTCGAGGTAGTCGATATTGGGGTTGCCTTTACCCGTGTTTGCCGCGACTTTTACGCGAACGGTGTGTTCGCCCGCGGTAAGAGTTACCGCGTCATAGTCGAAAACTTCCCACTTTGTTACGTCGTCGCGAGCGGCAAGCTTGGTTTTGCCTTCGGAAACGCTGAAAGATACGCCGTCGTCTACCGTGTAAAGATACGTGTCCGGTATGTTCTGTTCGACGGACTTTCTTTGCTCGGTCTGAACGTAAGCTACTTTCATTGTGACGCGCGCATCATAAGCAAGGTTTATCTTGAATTCGAAATATTGTCCTTCAACGACGTTGCCCGTTGCCGCGGCAAGGAATTTTCCGCCGGAAGCGTCCGCTCTTTCAACCACGTTTGTCGGGTTGTCGCCCGATTTTTTGTAGTGAGTAAGGTCGGCGTCCTCCGCTTCGAAGCGAAGCCCGGTCACCTTGTTTACGGTGATTATATCGGATTTTATCTCGTAAGCCGAAACTGCGGGGTCGGTGACGGGTTCGGGTTCGGGTTCCGGCTCGGGTTCGGGTTTGGGGGTAACCTCTCCGCCGG
>CAKQSU010000276.1 GCA_934273135.1 uncultured Clostridia bacterium | reverse complement strand
GAGCGAGGAAGATTCCGAAAAGGAAGCAAAAAAGCAGAATAAAGAGCAGTTAAAAGCCGAAAAGAAAGAAGAAACCGAAAACAAGAAAGAAAATTAGTCGGTTGAACGACAATCTAAATTCGCGCCCGCGTTTTCGCGGGCGTTGTTTTTTACTCGAAGAAAAAATCTTTAGGGATAAGGAATGCAATCCCTAAACAAAATTTTTCGTAAAATCATAGATTTTACGCGCACGTAAGAAAGGAACGTATCGCAAAAAAACTATTGACAAGCCTTTTATTGTGTGTTAGAATACACCCGAAGGCGGTGGTTATATGGTTTTTCGTATTGCAATAGTCGAAGACGATTCTTTTGAAAGAGAAAGGCTTAGAAAATATTTAAACACGTTTGAAAAACGGGATGGGGACTCTTTTATCGTGAAAGAGTTTAGTAACGGAAAAACTTTTGCGGAAGAGTTTCGCCCCGACTTCGACATAGTGTTTCTCGACGTCGGTTTGCCCGGTCTTAACGGCATATCCGTTGCAAAAGAAATCCGAAAAAAGGATTCGGGCGTAACCATTGTTTTTATAACGAGCATGAAAGAGTACGCGATAGAAGGTTATTCCGTTCAAGCGTACGACTATATCGTTAAGCCGCTCGATTACGGAAGCTTCAGGATGAAGTTCGACAGGCTTTATCGAAAAGTCGCAAGAAGCAAAAGCGACGATTATATAACGGTTACGTTCAACAAAACTCCAAAAAAAATTATAATCAAGGATATAATTTACGTCGAAATCGTGAAGCATAACTTATGGTTTCATTGTTTCAGCGAGGAATTTTCTTTGCGCGGCAGTATGGATGAAATTTACTTAACGCTTTCCGGCAACGGGTTTGAAAGGTGCAACAGCTGTTACCTTGTCAATTTGCGTTACGTTGACGAAATAAAGCCCGCAAGCGTCGTCGTCGCGGGAAACGAGTTGTCCGTTTCGAGAGGGAAAAAGCAAAACTTTCTTTTGTCTTACGCACGCTTTCTCGGAGGCAATAAATGTTAGAGTCCTTGATAGCAATTCCTTTGATGGTTGCCGAAATTATGCTTGCGGAATATACGTTTGCGCTACGGTTCGAAAAAAGAAAGAACTTTGCGCTGAGATTTTCAGGCTCGGCCGCTTGCGTCGTTTTTTCGGCGTTGCTCGTTATCGCTTTATACTACAAAATCACCGGTTATACTTTCAGTTACGGAAGCACCGTGACGGGCGCGCAGGCTTCGCTTTTTAAGTTTTTTCTCTACGTTTTTATCTTGTTCGCTACGATTGTGGCAATGTGTTTTTCTTATGAAGAGCCTTTGTTTACGGTAATGTTCAATTGTTCGGTCGCATATGCGACGCAACACCTTGCCGTGAACGCGGCGTGGCTTACGATGTTTGTTTTAGGCGAAACAAAAGTGTACGTAGGGTATTTTGCCGAATTTGTTTTCTGTATTGTCGTTTACGTCGTCGCGTATTTTTTACTGATAAGAGGCAAACAAGCAATCGAAAACAAAAGAACGACGAAAAAGAAGGTTGTGTTTTCTTTGGTTATAGTTCTTGCGCTTATAGGCGTTTCACGAATTTGCACGGACGACCCGACAAGGAGTTTTACCGCGAAGATTGCCGAAACGGTATACGCTGTTATAACTTGCGTTTTCGTTCTCAATCTTTATTCGAGCTTTACCCGTGAAGACATGGCGCAGAGCGAAGCGGATACGATTCGAGAGATAAACAGACGAGAAGAAGAGCATTACAAAATTTATCGCGAAAATGCGGAGATACTAAACGTTAAGTACCACGACCTGAAACATCTCGTAACAAAATCTACCGTTCCGATTGTGGACGAAGAATCTAAAAACGCCGTTCTGTCTTACGAGTGTGTTGTAAAAACCGGTAACGTTGCGCTTGACACTGTTTTGACCGAGAAAAATTTTTATTGCTTAAAGCGCGGCGTTAAGCTGAATTGCGCCGTGAACGGAGTCAGTCTTTCTTTTATGAAAGAGGCGGACGTGTACACGTTGTTCGGAAACGCCTTGTCAAACGCCATAGAGTGCGTCGAAAAATTCAAAGACGAGTCCAAACGCGTTGTTTGCCTCGATATTATGAAGTATTCCGCCGCCGTCACGATAAAGATTGAAAACTATTGCGACGTTTCGCCCGAATTTATTAACGGATTACCCGTTACGGGAAAAGACAAGTCTTATCATGGCTACGGAATGAAAAGCATAAAAATAACCGTCGAAAAGTATGGCGGGGCAATGGAGTGTTCGTTTAATGACGGAATGTTTACTCTCGATATAGT
>CAKQSU010000275.1 GCA_934273135.1 uncultured Clostridia bacterium | reverse complement strand
GACGGTGGATGAGGGGATATTGAGAAAAATTGAAAGTTGAAAGTTGAAAATTTAACCTTATCCCGATATTTTTTCAACTTTCAATTCATCCTCTAAGCTCACTCACGCGGAGCGTGAATATCGATTGCCGTTTACGGCAAATATCGACCGCTTGAAAAGCGGCATATCGATTGCGCTCTTGGCGCAAATATCGAGCGCGCAACGCGCGCATCTTTCGACTTGCTTATTCGCGGCGTTTTGCGCGAATGAAAGGAATAAAACATTATGATGATTTCTACACGCGGTCGTTACGCTTTGAGAGTCGTAACCGACCTTGCCGCGCATAACGACGGCAACTTTGTTCCGATGAAAGATATCGCCAAGCGGCAAAATTTGTCGCTCGGCTATGTCGCGCGCATTATTCCGCTTCTTTCTAAGGGCGGAATAGTCGAAGGTTCTTCCGGTAAGGGCGGCGGTTACAGAATGATAAGAGATCCCAAAAACTGTACGGCAATGGAAATTCTCACCTTAACCGACGAAAACTTAACGCCCGTAACCTGTCTCGAAAGCGGTTCTTCTCCTTGCCTTATGAGCGGCAAATGCCTTACTCTCCCCGTATGGATAGGACTTGACAAGGTCGTTAAGGACTATCTTTCAAGCGTCACGATTCAGGATATAATAGACAAAAAAGTGGGGCTATAAGCCCGTTATCGCTCAAAAAACGAAAAAACACCGTTCGCAAACCGTTAAAGCGAACGGTGTTTTTTACTGTAAAACGTTGTCGGCTTTTATGGACTTTGCGTATTCCGACGGACTCATATCCGTCGTCGCCTTGAAGAGCCTTGAAAAGTAATGCACGGACGAAAACCCGAGCATCTCGGTTATCTCCGTAATCGTGTATCGGTTTGTCGAAATAAGTTTTTTTGCCTGTTCTATCTTTAACTGATTAAAGTATTTTATCACGGAAGTACCCGTGTACTTTTTGAACACCGCCTTAATGTAAGTTTTAGAAAAGAACATTTTCTCGCTTATCTCGTCGAGCGTGACGCTTTCGGCGATTTTCGATTTTAAAATTTCGATAACGCTTTCCACGATTTGTTCGGCGTGTACGGACACGTTGTTATCCGCGCCTTTCGCGCTCAGGCTTTCAAAGTTGTTTCTGACAAGCGAAATAAGCAAAAGTTCGATAACGTTCTTTATTAGCTGTTCCGAACCGAACGGCGCGTCCGCTTTTTTAACCATTCTTGTCTGGTCGGCGTCGTCAAGTCTGCCGTCATAGCTTTTTTTGCCCTCCCAAACGAGCGAAGAAAGCAAATTTTTCTCCGTCCCGTCAAGCGAAAACACCTTGTTTTCGAAAAAATTCATCATTCTTCCGGTCGCTTCAAACGACACTATCACCGAGTTTGCAAAACTACCTTTCGTTTCGACGGTGTGCGGCAAATCGGGGCTGTGAAAGCACGCTTCGCCCTGCTTCATGACGAACTTTTTATTGCCTGCGGTAACGTGCAGTTCGCCGCTGTCAACGTAAACGAGTTCCCAAAAGGAATGGCTTTCTAATGGGTACGAAAACTTTTTGCCGTATCTAAAGTAGTGTATCGTATAAATAGCGTTGACTTTTATAACGTCTCTTAATGCGTTGCGGAAGTATTCCGCTCTCTTGATTTCCATGAGATAATGATACCACAAAACGCCTTAAAGCGCAACGAAAAAGCTTTTCGATAGTAAAATTAAAAAAATATGCTTAAAAAAATATACAAAAAAGTTTATATGTGTTAAAATAAATCTATATAATTACAAAAAAGGAAAAAAGAATGAAGTTTACACCTGAGTACGATTTAGCTTTCAAACCGTTCGCGGTAGAACTTGAAAAGTTCAGAAAAGAAGTAAAAGCGGATAAGCACAAAACGCTTAAAATCTGCGTTGAGCGCAACAAGGGCAATAATTACATTTTAACCGAAAGTATTTTTGCCGAAGCAAGTAAGAGCGAGCGCAACTACGCGATTATCGAAAGGCTTGTCAAAGCCGCGCTGTGGGTCGCCGGCGGCTATAAGATTTACGTTTCGGGCGACGATTATGTTTACGAACGCTTAAAAGCCGACTACACCCTTACCGGCGCGAGAAAATTCGACGTGGACTTTATGTCCGGCGTTTACGAAAGGGATTTCGAAGTCGTAAAGACGGACGAAGAGAATTTCCCCGAGTACTCTCCTTGCCGCGTGGAAATAGGCGGACACCTCGACGGCTGCCGCATAGGCTTTGACGCGGGCGGAAGCGACCGTAAGGTTTCCGCCGTCGTAAACGGCGAGAGCGTGTATTCCGAGGAGGTAGTA
>CAKQSU010000274.1 GCA_934273135.1 uncultured Clostridia bacterium | reverse complement strand
AACGTTCGCTATTATATAGCGAAAAGGAAAATGCCGTAAAAAATAGGTATGTTTTTTTTAAAATACCCCTTGACAAACTTGAAAATCGTGGTAAAATAATTGAGAAGCGCAATTAGTCGCGTCGGACAAAACGGCGGAGAAAAGACTAAGCGAAAGGTGAGAAAAATGATAAAAACAATTATCCTCGAGGACGAAAGAGAGGCGATGGCGACCTTAAAGGGGTATATCGAAAAATTCGCGCAGGAAAGCGGACAGGCAATTTCCGTAGAGTGTTATTCTGACGCGGTTAAGCTTTTGGAAGATTATTCGCCATCAAAAGCCGACATAATATTTTTCGACATACAAATGCCGACTATAGACGGCATGCGCGCCGCAAAAAAGATACGCGAACGCGACGAAAACGTCATTATCATTTTCGTAACCAACCTTGCCCAGTACGCGGTGGAAGGTTACGCCGTGCAAGCTTACGACTTTATTTTAAAACCCGTGCGCTATACGGGCTTCAAGATGAAAATGACGAGAATTTGCAACAGGCTCGAATACAAGCGCGACGATTATTCGTTCAACATAAACGGCAAGGACGGCATGCGGCGCGTTTTCGCTTCCGACGTTTTGTATATGGAAGTAATTAACCATGACGTTATCATTCACACCGCGGACGACGACGAGATAAAAACGCGAAGCACGCTTTCGTCGTTTGCAAACGACTTAAAAAGCAAGCATTTTGCCTTATGCAACAGTTGTTATCTCGTCAACTTAAAACATGTGCGGAGCATAAAGGGCGAGTACGTTACGGTGGGTAAAGACCAACTGAGAATTTCTCAACCTAAGCGCAAAGCCTTTTTGCAGGAAGTAGCAAGCTACTTTGGAGGCAGCGTAAAATGAACTCTTTTTTACTGCCCGTTTTAATGGTAGCGGAGATAATGCTTGCGGAATACCTGTTTGCGGGGTCTTTCCGCAAAAAAAAGTATTTTGCCGTTTGCTTTTTGGGTTACGGCGCGGTCGCTATGGCGATAGTCTTTTGGTTGCAAGCGGGCTACGCCATCATAACGAACAGAGATTTTTCTTACGGAAGCGGAGCGAGCGATTTTCAGGATTCCGTTTTCAATTTTCTTTTTTATTGCGTGCTGTTTGCCTTAACCTGCGTCGTCTGCAAGCTTTCTTACGACGAACCGATGACGGAAGTTTTGTTTTGCTGTTCGGGCGCTTACGCCACGCAAGACATAGCGCGTAACGTAAGCAGACTTGTTACTACCTTGTTTTTCGGGAAAGAAGTTGCCGAATGGATTTCGATTATAGTGAAACTCGGCTCGTACGTTGCGGTGTATGTTGCGATATATTATTTTGTTGCAAAACCCCGAAGCAGACTTGACCGCCATGACGACAATCGGAACAGAAAGGTGGTTATATCGCTTGCCGTTATCGTTTTGTGCATAGGCATGTCGAGGCTCACCACCGACAACGCCAACCGCGACAGACTTTCTTCGATTGCCGAATCGGTTTATGCGATAATCTGTTGTATTCTCGTTTTGTACGTTCAGTCGGGCATAACGGAAAACGACGATATGCGCCATGAAGTTGCCGGAATGCAGGAGCTTTTAAGGCAAGAGCGGAAGCAATACGAACTTTCAAAAGAAACGATAAACTTAATCAACATAAAGTGCCATGACTTAAAGCATCAGATATCGGCACTCCGAAAGAACGCATCGGAAGAAAGCATAGCGGAAATCGAACGCGCGGTTATGGTTTACGACTGCACCGTAAAAACCGGCAACGACGTTCTGGACGTTATTTTAACCGAAAAAAAACTTATGTGCGAAAGCAAAAACATACAGATGACTTGCGTTGTCAAAGGCGACCTCGTTTGGTTTATGGATACGACCGATATCTACTCGCTGTTCGGCAACGCCCTTTCAAACGCCATAGAAAGCGTTTCCGACGAACCTTTGATAGACAACCGCTGCATAGGCGTTACCGTGCAGAGCGCGGGCGATATGCTTTTTATCCATGTCGAAAACTATTTTTCGGGCGAGATTGAGCTTGAAAACGGCTTGCCCGTAACAAGAAAGGACAGAGATTACCACGGATTCGGTATGAAGAGTATGGAGAGAATAGCTTATAAGTACGGCGGGGAAATTTCGGTGGTGGCTGCGGAAGAAAAATTCAATCTTGATGTTATATTGCCGATACCGAAGAAAAAAGTTGAGAACTAAAAATTGAAAATTGAAAATGGAAAATTGAAAGTTGCGGATACACTCAATATCCCCTCATCCACCGTCGCCGCGACGACGGTCCCCCTTCTCCACAAAGCTCGGCAAAGCCGAGCGGGCGAAGG
>CAKQSU010000273.1 GCA_934273135.1 uncultured Clostridia bacterium | reverse complement strand
CCGTCGTCGATTACGAAGTGTATCCGACATCCGACGTCCACATTACATTTACGGGTAAGCCCGCAATAAAAAGTTACAACGTAACGGCTACCTACGACGACAATGATCAGGAGCAAGTCCTGGACGAGTTTTCGTACGAGTTGAAGTGCGTATTTGGAACGGAAGAATCGACGCCGATTAAGGTTGCTTCGCTTGCGGAACTGAAAGACAAAATCAACTCGGACGTAAAGAAAGTGAAACACGGCACGAATATCACCATAACGGCTACACACACGGGAGAAATTGCTTTTCCCGACGACTTTATGATTCATGTTGAACATTCGGGATTTGTCAATTATGTTGAAAAAAAGACAAAAATCATCGGCGATAAACAGGTAAAAACTTGGGAGATTGCAGTTTTGTCGGACGTGGAAATACAACTGCGCCTCAGTCCTACCGGACAATCGTATTCTCGTAGCGTATATACCGACTTAACGATTTTGAATGGGGGTGTATACGACGGCGACTTCAACCGGATAGAAACGCTGCAAGCACTTTACGATACGAATGGCAAAATTTACGCTCCGCTTCGCGATAACGCCACGATACTTCATCTTGCCGAAAAGTACAAAAAAGTTACGGTAAACGGCAAAACCGCAGACGGCAAATTTTTCTATAACGAAACGGATAAACGTTGGTATATAGAACTCGATAAACCCTCTGCCTACCAAAACGGACGAGCGGACGGTTACGACGTTGATTTTGCCGAAGGTGTAGAAGATTATGTGAGAGGCGACTCCGCTTTAACCCGCGATAACGTCGAATTCAAGTCGAAAATTATGGATTGGGGCGAGAACGATTACCTTATGAATGCCGCCGAATACGGCGGTTATCGGCTCAAAAACGGCAGATTTTCGCTTAGCTTATGCTTTGCAAGCACCGTGAACGATATAAAAGTGATTGTCAACGGAACGAAAACGTTCGTTTTCCGCAACTTACAAACGCTGGACGAAGAAACAAAAGAATTTGCAACGATTTATCGCCGCGGCGGAAATAATACGGAATATAACGGAAGTTACGGCGGAACGGGCGGCAAATACGAAACGCATAGAATCGCTTTCGACCCGTCGGCGTTCGGAGAAATAAAAAGCGTTGAAATACTGCTTGCGTAAGCCACAAGAGAGGAGGAAAAAACCGGTCTTTGCAACTTATACGAAAGACTAAAACAAGTCAAAAAACTTAATAAGAACGAAAAGGGAGTTTGAGCTATATCGGACTTCCTTTTTGTGTGCGGTTGTCGGGAAATTCTCTCGGCGTTTTTTTTTAATTCGTGGAATATCCTTAAAAACGGCTCTTGGCTTTTTAATGATGGTGAGGGGTAAAAAACTTTTGCAAAACACCACCGCAAGGCGGCTTGCAAGCGACCACATAAGGTACTTAAAATATACTTTATAAGATTTACTTATGCGGGGTATAAAATTTTGTTATATGAAAAATCGGCGTAAATTTTGAGATTTTGGTGAAATTTATTTGCATTTATTCGTATAATATGGTAAACTACCCACATCAAAAAGCTCAATGAGCTTGGTTTTTTAATATTTTTTTCCGCATTTTGCGGGCATAAACAATTTTTATTTTTATTATGAAAACTTAATATCGAGCGTAGGCGAACTTGTTTTAACCGTATTGTTTTTATCGGCTGATGTTTTCTTATTATCTTTTTTTCGCTATACGTTTAATCTTTTTTAACGGCGTAATTCGTCGTAAGGTTTTTTGTTTTCTTTTGCATACCTTTTTTATACCTTTTAAGTCTTGTTTTAATTACAAGTATATGTAAACTTTAAAAAAACGACAAATTAAAAAATGAATTTTGAATTATTAACAATTCCGATACAGTTCGTTCAAAAATAATTATTTTTTAACGACGAAGGAGGGTAATTATGAACGGAAAGACTTTCGTTTATATTTTAAAAAGATTTTTGCTTGCGGTTGTGACGGTCTGGGTAGTAATAACTCTTACCTTCTTCGTTATGCATGCCGTACCGGGCGGACCGTTCACTTCCGAAAAGGCTGTTTCGCCGGAAGTCGAAGCCGCGCTTAAAGCAAAGTACGGGCTTGACAAGCCGCTTATGGTTCAATACTTCACGTATCTTAAAGACATCGTGACGAAATTCGACTTCGGTCCGTCCTTAAAGCAGATGGGGCGCGACGTTATCACCATAATAGGCGACGGAATGAAAACTTCCGCAAGAATCGGCGTTTTTGCCGCGGTAATAGCTTTAATAATCGGCATTGTTCTCGGGTCGGTTGCGGCTCTTAAACGCAACAAGCCGATAGACAGAGTGATAATGGTAATAACAACC
>CAKQSU010000272.1 GCA_934273135.1 uncultured Clostridia bacterium | reverse complement strand
TCCTTAAAGTGTTTTTCAAGCGTATAAGGTATTTCCGAAATGAACTTTACGTCGTATTTTTTAAGCGACTTCAACAGCTTTGCGGTATTTGCCGCTTCTATTTTTATCGTCGCCTGATTGTAAATATCCTGAAGTCTTATTACTTTGTAATCTTCTTTTATAAACGCTTTGTAATCTCCCGGGGTTTTGAATTCTATCTTGAATTCCTTTTCGGCGGGATCGTTTATCGTATCCATGTCGCATACGTCGATAAGGTGTCCGTCGTTTATAAGAGCTACCCTGTCGCAGGTGCCTTCGAGTTCTTCGAAGTTATGGCTGCTCATGAATATCGTCTTGCCCTTTTTATGCTCTTCCTTGATTATATCGAGGAAAGTTACACGCATAAGAGGATCGAGACCGGTCGTCGGTTCGTCGAGAATAATTATCGGCGCGTCGTTCATAAGAGCCGCCACGAGTGCCGTTTTCTGTTTCATACCCTTACTCATACGTTTCAGATTCGCTCTCGGATCGAGCTGAAGCCTTTCGATAAGCTCGTTGGCGCAATCGAAATTTTTGAGCCCTAAAAATTCTTTTTGCGAATTCAGAAATTCAACGCCCGTTTTAAGATCCGGGAAGGCTATTTCTCCGGGAACGTAGCCGATGTTTTTAACTATTTCAAAAGAGCGTTCCCAAGCGTTCAGACCGTTTACCCTGACTTCGCCCGATGTCGGCTTTATAAAGCCCAGTATGTTTCTTATGGTAGTTGTTTTGCCGCTGCCGTTTGTCCCTACGAAGCCTACCATTTCGCCTTGTTCGATATTCAGGTTTATATCGAATACTCCGCGGTCGTATCCGTAGTCTTTCGTTAAATTGTCGATCTCTATAACACTCATTTCAACGCTCCTTTGAAATCCTTGTCCTCTTTGTAGAACTTCATAAAGTAATCTTCGAGACTTTCTTTGCGGTTGCTGAACTTTCTGACGTTCACGTCCGCCGCATACGCTATAAATTTATTAAGGTCTTTGTCTTCGATGGATAAGTAGGCGGAATCTTCGGCTTCGTTTATCGAAACGAACGATTCAAGCGTTTTTGCGTTCTTCATAAACAAATCCTTATCCGATTTTGCGGTAAAGTCTATCGAATAATATTTTCTCGAAGCGTGCTTCAAGTCGTCCGCTATGAATTCCGAAACGATTTTACCGTCCTTTATTATGGCTATTCTGTCGCAAGTGTTGTCGATTTCGGAGAAAATGTGACTCGATAACAAGATAGTCTTGCCGCGCTCCTTTTCTTTATGGATAAAGTCCACGAATCTTTCCTGCATGACGGGATCGAGTCCGCTCGTAGGTTCGTCTAAAATAAGTACTTCGGGATCGGACATGAACGCCGTTACGACGGCGATCTTTCTTTTTACGCCGAGACTCATTCTCTTTACGTCGCCGGCAAGAGCCGTTTCGTCGAGTTCGAAAAGTTCGAGAAGCATTTTAAGCCTTTCTTCGTTCCTGATGCCGGTAAGATCCTGCATCATTTTTATAAATTCTTTGCCCGTAAGACCTGCGGGAAGAGCGATTTCTCCGGGAATATATCCGACTTTTTTAAGAACGTCATAATACTTGTCAAAGGTGTCTTCTCCGAAAATCTTCGTCGTGCCGCCGTCGGGCTTTGAAAACCCCATAAGATGTCTTATAGTAGTGGATTTACCCGCACCGTTAGGACCTAAAAATCCGAACACTTCACCCTTGTCCACGTGTATGCTCACGTCGAACACGCCGCGTCCGCATCCGTAATCTTTGGTAAGGCGATCTACTTCAATTACGTTCATTATTACCTCCTCAAGGATAAGCTTTTTACGTTTAAGCTTCTGTCCTGTTTTAATCTTTTTGTTTTGCGGATGTCTTTTGTTTTATACCCGCTTTTAGTAAAATCAGTCTGCGATAAATTTTTACGGTTTTTAACATTGTTGAAATTTAGACAATGTTTATATTTAATCAATGTTGACTTTTGTTTACGTTCAGTATTATAATATCTTTTGAAAAGAATTGCTTAAACAATCTTTTAATCAGTGTTAATATATCAACACTGTTGATAAAACTGTCTATTTTTAACAGTAAAAGTTTTATAATAAAGCTAAAAATCGTAAGATAAAGCCTTATGTTTTATTTTTTGTAAAAATTCGGGTTGTTTTTGTCTATTTTCAAGCAAAAATACGATAATCATATAAATAACAAATATATAAATATATATATTGTTTAAATATAAACATAAACAAATAAAAAATATACGACACAAGAAATAAAAAAAAATTAATTGGAAAATAATATAAAATATGGTAATATAAACTATAGAAAGTGAATCTATATTAAAAAATAAAATTTCGTT
>CAKQSU010000271.1 GCA_934273135.1 uncultured Clostridia bacterium | reverse complement strand
ATATAACTCATCGCGTTTTATGAATTGAAAATTGAAAGGTGAAAATTGAAAATTGCGGACGGAATATATATAAAAATAATCATCACTAACTTTCAACTTTCCATTTTCAACTTATAGCATATTTGCTATGGATATACCGTAGCCGCGGGTTGGGTCGTTGACGAAAACGTGCGTTACCGCGCCGACAAGTTTGCCGTTTTGAACTATGGGGCTGCCGCTCATGCCCTGCACTATGCCGCCGGCGACGGAAATAAGCCGTTTATCGGTGATTTTTATAAGGTAATTGCGTGTTTTTTTGTTTTTGTCGTTTTTGACTATAACGATTTTAAACTCTTCTCGCTTAACGCCGTCAATCGTGGCGATTATCGCCGCTTCGCCGATTGAAGCTTCGCCCGTTTCTATCTCCGAAAGGCTTGATTTGTCAAAGTTTTTGTTCATCACGCCTTTTATGCCTTGTTCGGTGTTTTTGCTTATCGTGCCAATCGGCGCGTCGCCGACGAAAACGCCCTTTAATTCTCCCGCCTTGCCGCGCTCGCCCTTACCTACTCCGAAAACGCTGCACCTATACAGATTGCCGCCCGAAGCTTCGGTCATTTTATCTTTTTCGCAAACGGGATGACCGAGAGCAGTAAACTCTCCGTCCTTTTTTACGAAGGTAACGGTACCTATGCCGCTCGCGCCGTCACGAACGAAAAGACCTAAGCGGAATTTG
Source organism: uncultured Clostridia bacterium (assembly GCA_934273135.1). Classification (GTDB taxonomy): domain Bacteria; phylum Bacillota; class Clostridia; order Christensenellales; family Borkfalkiaceae; genus UBA4636. Next base: position 1,652 of record CAKQSU010000271.1, on the reverse strand, counting down.
CCGCTCAAATCCTTTTCGGGGACGACCTCCTTTATTACCTCGTTTCCGTCGCGTTTCAACCGCAAGACAACCTTACCGCTTTTGTAATTTTTCAGCGCGACCTCTATATCGTAAGGTGTGTTTATTTTTGTTTCGCCGACGAAAAGAAGAGTATCGCCGGACATAACGCCCGTATCTTTTGACGGCGATTTTACGCCGTTTTCGGTCACAACGTCGCTTACTCCTATAACAAAAACCCCATCGGTTTTAATTTCAAAACCCGTAACGAAACCGCCGAGATAAACCGTTTCCTGCGCCGAGGCTTTTACCGCAGGCGAAATAAAAAGAAGTAAAACAGCCGCTAAAACAAGACCGATTGCTTTTATTTTAAGATTGAATTTTTTCATTCTCGTGTCCTTTAAAGCTTGTCGCTCCAAAGTAGAATGAGCATATTTCACCGCAAATATACGCGGCTTTTACATTAAAAAATTCATAGTGTCACACAGCCGCTTAAAAACATAAAAACTTTCAAAAACGCCGATTGTAAGGCGTATTTTGAAAGTTTTTACATCACGCATGATTTTTAGTTTAAGGATTTTTTGTATTCTTTTGCGGCTTTGACCGTTTCGGTTGCGTGTATAAAAGCCGCTCCACTTTTAGCCCCTCCGCCGATACATCTTAAAACTTCTTGCACCTTTTCTTCTTCGCTCAAAGCAAAAACTTCGGTCAAAGTTTCGCCGTCCGTTTCCCTCTTTTTGATAAGGAGCGACGTGTCCGCCATAGCAATGACTTGCGGAAGATGCGAGATGGCGATTATTTGTTTTTCTTTAGAGATGACGGCAAGGTTTTCGGCGACTATTTTTGCCGCCTCGCCGGAAATCCCCGAATCTATTTCGTCGAATATAAAGGTGTCGGCGACAAAAGACGAAGCCGTGACTGATTTGAATGCAAGCATCAATCTCGACAATTCGCCGCCCGAGATAACTTTCGACAAGGGCTTTAATTCTTCGCCTTTGTTTGCGGTAAAAAGGAAAGTTACTCTGTCTTTTCCGTTTGCGCCCGAGCTTTCCGTTTTTTCGAAAAGCGCGTCGAACTTCGCGCTCGGCATACCGAGCTTTTTAAGCCTTTCTGTAAGTTCCTCGTTAAAGGAATAAAACGTCTTTTTGCGCTCGGCGGTAAGCTCCGAGCATATTTCGATATATTCGCCCGTAAGCTTTTGTATTCGCCCCGTTATTCTTTCGACAGCCGCGTCGCCGTCTATTAAGGAATCGTACTCTTTTTTAAGAGCATTCTTTTTTTCTTCTATCTCCTCCCAGGTCGAGCCGTATTTAGACTTTAAGGAGTTGATTTCGTCAAGCCGTTTTTCGACCTCGTCTATGCGGGACACATCAAGGTCCTCGTCTAAGGAATCGGACAGTACGCTCGAAACGTCCGCCAATTCGTCAAGCGCGACGGACAATCTGTCATAAAGCCCGGTATAGTCGTCGCTTAGCCCTTCAAGCCGGGAAATTTGCGAGCAAGCCGAAGCGATAAGGTCGCTCGCTCCTCCCTCTCCCGACAAACTTTCGGTCGCAATCGACACGCACTCGGCTATTTTTTCGGCATTTACAAGCTTCTTTTTTAAAGAATAAAGTTCCTCGTCCTCACCCTTTTTAAAGTCTATCCTTTCGATT
>CAKQSU010000270.1 GCA_934273135.1 uncultured Clostridia bacterium | reverse complement strand
TCCTCTTCTTCGACTTTTTTGAGGTAATTGCACACTTCTTCGAGCGCGTCGCCAAATCCTTTGGATTGCTCGCTCGAAACGCCTATCGGGTCGCCCAAGCCGAGAGAGTAAAATTCGAAAAGGTCTTCGCGCTTATAGTTGTCAAGTTTGTTCACAACCAAAACTATCGGCTTTTTACTGCGGCGAAGCTTGTCCGCAACGTCCATATCGGCGGTAGTCACGCCGTCTTTCGCGCTGCACATGAATATGATAACGTCCGCCGTTTCGATTGCGATTTCGGCCTGCTTTTTTATGTGCCGCCACATTTCGTCCTCGCTTTTAAGCTCTATTCCGCCGGTGTCGATCATCGTGAAAGAATATCCGCACCACTCAACGTCGCAGTAAATTCTGTCGCGCGTCACGCCGGGTTTATCCTGAACGATTGAAATTTTCGTTCCCGTTATTTTGTTGAAAAACGTGGATTTGCCCACGTTCGGCCTGCCGACTATGGCAACTATCGGTTTTGCGTTCATAATCTGTCCTTTTATCTTTTTCGGGTAAGGCTCGTAAAGAACCCGTCTCCCCCTTCTTCTATTATTCGTACTTTTTTTCCGAGAGCCTCTTCGACTTCGCTTACGGTAGTGTCGTCCAAAAACGCGTCGCCCTCGTCGCGAAGCATTATCTTAGGCACGCAAAGTTCGTCGAATTCCACGCCCGATTCTTTTACGGCTTTTATTATGTCCCTGCCGACCACAAGTCCCGCGCACGTTATGCTCTCGCCGAAAAATTCGTTTTTGACGGCAAGCACCGTTAGCTTTAACCCTTCGCAGTACTTCATCGTTTTTTCTGCAAACTCTCGGATAAAACCCTCGGCGGCAACGCCCGTTACTAATAAGAAAGTTCGCCTATAAGTCGTTTTTCTCGCTGTCTTTTCAAAATCGTGAATGAACTTGGTCATCATTCCGACGCCGTTTTCTATCTGCTCAAAGTCCCCGTAATACTCGTAATTTTCATACGGCATATGCGCGCGGACGTAAAAATCGTCGGCGGCGAAAACGAGCGTGCGCCCGATTTTTTTGTTGAAAGAATTTATCGTGTTTATGATATCGGCGGAGTACTTTTCGTCGACGTTTTCTATCTTCGTCAAGTTCTCCCTATGCCCCGTTATTCCGCACGGAACGACCGCAAGCGTTTTTACGTTTTTTAGCTTTGCTATATCTTCCATAGTCTTTTCAAGCTCTTTGCCGTCGTTCACGCCTTTCACCAAAACTATCTGCGTGTGCATGGTAATGCCCGCGGCATTCAGCCGCTCTAATTGGTCGTTTATCCTGTCGGCAAAACGGTTGGAAAGCATTTTATTCCTTAGCTCCCCGTTGGTCGTATGCACGGAAATATACAAGGGGCTTAGGTTAAGCCTTATTATTCTGTCGATATCGCCCTTTTTTAAATTCGTGAGCGTAACGTAGTTTCCGCACAAAAAACTTTGGCGGTAATCGTCGTCTTTTACGTAAAGTGTGGGGCGCATGTTCGCGGGGAGCTGCGCCACAAAGCAAAATATGCAGTTGTTATGACAAAGGCGGATGTCGAGATTGTCACTTTCAAAGTCAAGCCCGAGCGTTTCGTCATCGTATTTTTCGACTTCGCATTCGGTTATTTTACCGTCCCTTTTTACGCCGACGACAAAAGCTTCTTGTCCTTCGTAATAAAGGTAGTCGAGCAAATCTTCCGCTTCGTAGCCGTCGAACGAAACGATTTCGTCGCCCGGTTCTATTCCGAGTTCGTAACCGACGCCGTTTTTGTCAACGTTTGTAACCTTCAACATAGTTAGTATTATATAAAATTTTTGTAATTTTGTAAAGCCGAGAAAGGGCAATATTGCCGTTTTAGGACGGCTCAGACGGATATTTCACCCGATTTTAATTTTCTTTCGTTCTCCGAAAATTCGCAACCGCAGTAATTTTGACGATATAAATTGTATTTTTCGGAGTTTTCTATCGATTTTTTGTAGCCGTTTTGCTTTTTAAAGTCGGAAACGAGATATTCTACGCCATACTTTTTGCCGAGCGTTACGCCGATTTCGTTCAGAGCCTCGGCGTTTTTGTAAGGACTCACGGAAAGGGTCGTGCAGAAAAAGTCAAATCCGCCTTGTTTTGCGAGCTTTGCCGTTTCCGAAAGCCTTAAAGCGTAACAAACCTTGCACCTTTTACCGCCTTCCTTTTCGCTCTCAAGCCCGCGCACGGCTTCAAAAAAAGCTAAATCGTTAAATCCGCCGTCTATAATCTCTATCGGCTCTCTACAAGCTTCTTTTACAAACCTTTTTAATTCGGCAAGCCGTTTTTCGTATTCCTCTTTCTTCGTTATGTTGGGGTTATAAAAATAAAGAGAGG
>CAKQSU010000269.1 GCA_934273135.1 uncultured Clostridia bacterium | reverse complement strand
GTGGAGAACAGGTGCGGTCCTGCGCAAAGGTCAACGAAATCGCCCTGACGGTAGAACGAAATGTCCTCGCCCTCGGGGATACGGTCGATGAGGAGCAGTTTATAAGGCTCGCCTTTCTCCTCCATAAGAGCGCGTGCCTCATCTCTCGGCAGAGTGAAGCGCTCAAGACGGAGGTTCTCCTTTACGATCTTCTTCATCTCCTTCTCGATCGCCTCGAGCATATCGGGGGTGATCGGCTTCTCAGAGTCGAAGTCGTAGTAGAATCCATTGTCGATCGACGGACCGATCGTCAGCTTGACTTCGGGGTACAGGCGCTTTACAGCCTGCGCCATAACGTGCGATGCGGTGTGCCAGTAGGTGCGTCTGCCGCCGTCGTCCGTGATGTCGATCTCGCCGCCCTCAAGCAGTGCGCCCTTGAACGTGAGCAGCTTCACCTCGCAGTCGGAATCGATCACGTGCGTGAGCGAGTGAGCGTCTCCTCCGATCCTCGCCGCGATGACCTCACGCGGCACCTGTCCCATCGCCGCAACCGCTGCATCGTAGACTGTTGCAGGCGCTTCAAGTGCCGCGGCGGCACCCGTGCTGAATTTCACATTTATCATAATATTCCTCCATTTTGCCGCCGTGGCGGCACACATATGTAGATTTTCCCACTCCATCGGCAGATAAAACCGAAAAAGCCCTCGCCCCACAGGAAACATTCCTGCTTGGGGTGAGGACATATGTCCGCACGGTTCCACCCGAGCGTTTAACTCATTTATGCTTTATTCTGCCTGTCAGCGGATGGTACCCATGCATCATACGCAAAGGCGCTCGCACCGTGTGCGCCTCTCTCTTGTGCGCTGTATTTGCACAGACATATTCCACCATATAAATTCTACCACCGTGCGGACGTTTTGTCAACCGCTAATTTTATTTTTATTGTACACAACTGTAGGATTACAATAGATAAGTTACAGCGCAAAAAAAGAATAGCAAATGAGAGTCAAATGTGTTACAGTTAAGTCACCACAACAAAAAGCAACAAGGAGACTCTCAATTGCCATGAACAGTGTAACACAAGATATGAAGTTTCGTCAATCCCTTTTGAAGTATTCGCAGAAATATGGGGTGACAAAGGCAGCGGTCAAGTACAAAACGAACCGACAATACATTTACCGTTGGCTGCGGAGGTACGACGGCACGATCGAATCACTGCGTGAAAAATCGCGCAGACCGCACCATCATCCGAATCAGCACACCGAACAGGAGCTGAAGCTGATCCGTGATATGCGCCGCCGCAATCCGAACGCCGGGCTTGTTGTATTTTGGGTAAAGCTGTGGCAAAGAGGATATACTCGCACTGTGACCGGACTGTACCGCGTGCTTCGCCGGAACGGTGAGATGGCGGTCAAGCCGCGGAATCCCAAGTACATTCCTAAACCTTATGAACAAATGAGTTATCCCGGCGAGCGCGTGCAGATTGACGTCAAGTTTGTTCCTGCAGCTTGCCTCGTAGGGGCAGCCGCAGGCAAAAAGTTCTATCAGTATACCGCCATAGATGAGTTCTCACGATACCGTTACCTTGAAGCTTTTGAGGAGAACAGTACCTACTCCTCTACGCAGTTTCTGATTCATATGCTCGATCACTTTGAAAGGCTCGGCTTTTCCGTCAAATGCGTTCAGACCGACAACGGTTTTGAGTTCACCAAACGCTTCGGCGGTTCGGCACCGGACAATCTTTCTCTCTTTGAGCGCGCGCTCAAAGAGAGAAAGATCACGCATAAGTTGATCCGACCGTTCACACCGCGCCACAACGGCAAAGTGGAACGCTCACACCGTAAGGATAATGAGTACTTTTACGCAACTCATACATTCTACTCGTTCAACGATTTCAAAAACCAGCTTGCCGTTCACCTTCGCAAATACAATAACTTTCCCATGCGCCCGCTTAACTGGACCTCTCCCAAGGCTACTCTCGATAATTTTTTGAAGCATGGTGTAACATATCATTGACAAACCAACATGTTCGAGAAAAGATGTGAAAAAAGCGGGGCAGCCACTATAAATTGACTGTCCCGCCGTCCGTTATTTCACGGAGCGATTTTTCTTTTTTCCTATAACCGTAGTGCCGGAACGGCACCACAGGATAAATGCACGATCCTTTTTTATCAAGAGATCCCTATTGCTTTTATTTCTTGACAGCATCCTTTAGAGTCTTTCTCGCTTGCGCCGGCTGCTTTTGCAACGTCAGCAGAAAAAACCATTCGTTGATTTAATTTATCACACCGAATCGTGAAAAATCTACCAATACAACAACACGGCGATATGATGTATACCGCCGTGTTGTACCTTTTTTACTTGCCAAAGCAAGAGCCGTATTTTATCTTAAAAGCACATCAAGTTAAGAA
>CAKQSU010000268.1 GCA_934273135.1 uncultured Clostridia bacterium | reverse complement strand
AAGTGAAGCCGAAGAGCTTAGAGCAAAGCTAAATGACGAGGAGTTTTTATACGGTCAAATCGAAAGTACACCGATCAAGGACAGAGTTATAAAAGCTTACCTCTCGGGCGTAAAAAACTCGCCGAAAACGCCTTACCTTTTAAGGGGTGACGGAAACATTGCGGTGCTTCCGCCCGTCAAACCCAAAACTTTGGCAGAAGCCGGGAAGCTTGCCGAAGATTATATCATAATCAAATAAAAAAAATAAAATCAAGGAGTTAAAAGAAATTATGATAACTTTATCCAGCGCGTCAAGCGCATTAAAAACACTTTACCTCGGTGTTATCACCGAACAAATGAACACTGCCGTAAACCCTTTGCTTGCCAAAATCAAGCAATCGACTTCCGACGTATGGGGCAAAGAGATTAAAAGACTTGCTCAGCACGGCGTGAACGGCGGCGTGGGCGCGGGCAGCGAAACGGGCGCGTTACCGGCTGCCGGCGGAAACAATTACGACACCTTCACTCTCTCTTTGAAAAACCTTTACGGAACAATCGAAATTTCCGACAAGGCGATTAGGGCGAGCGAAAACAACGCGGGCGCGTTCGTCAATCTTTTGAACGCCGAAATGGAAGGACTTTTGAAGTCGGCTTCCTATAACTTCGGCAGAATGCTTTACGGCGACGGCACGGGCGTTCTTGCAAAAGTCGTTTCCGTAGACGGCACGACCATCACTTGCGACGGAGTAAAGAACATCGTCGAGGGTATGACGGTAGACATAAGGTCGTCTGCCGGCGCGCTTCTTACGGGTTCTTCCGCAAGAAGAGTAATCGCCGTTGACAAGGCGAACAAAACCGTTGACTTCGACGGCGACGACTTCAACACCGCAACCGTGAAAGAAGGCTGCCTCATCACCGTTCAGGGTTCGTACAATCAAGAAATCACGGGCTTGGGCGCGATTTTCAAGTCCACCGGCTCTATTTACGGTTTGTCGAGAACGCTCAATAAGTGGCTCGTGCCGTACATGAAGTCTTCCGTCGGCGCAATAAGCGAAACGGTTATTCAGACGGCTATCGACGCGCTCGAAGAGGACGCGGGCAGCAGAGTAAACTTCATCGTTTGTTCCTCGGGCGTAAAGAGGGCGTTCATGAATCACCTTGCAACGTACAAGAGAAACACCGACGTTATGAATCTTGCGGGCGGATTCAAGGCGATATCCTATAACGGTATCCCCATCGTTTCCGACAGATTCTGTCCCGAAGGAACGATGTATCTGCTTAACACCGACGACTTTACTCTCCATCAGCTTTGCGATTGGCAGTGGCTCGAAGGGGACGACGGCAAAATCTTGAAACAGATTCCCGGCACGCCTACTTACACCGCCACGCTTGTAAAGTACGCCGACCTCATCTGCGCAAAGCCTTGCGGTCAGGGCATGCTCACCGGTATCACCGAAGCGTAAAAATAGTCGATAATCGGCTTATAGCCCCGCTTCTTGTCGTTTTCAGGCGTCGAGAAGCGAGGCTGAAAACGCCGACAAACGGGAGGTAAAGACAAAATGAAGGTAAAAGAACTTTTGCTTACGGCGAGCCTTTTAGCAGGCAAGGAAGAGCTGAACAAGAAAATTGCCTCAGACGAGGTTACGGTAGATGATGCGGACGTTAAAAAGCTGATTGCCGCGCTTAACCTTATTACGGAAGAGCTTGCCGAATGGAACGTTACGCCCGAAAAGCAAGAAAGCCTTACGAGCAGCGACGGAAAATATTATTATTCTTCTTTTTCGGTCTCTCCCCTCAGAATCAAAAAGGTCGAGTACGAGGGCGCGGAAATTCCGTTTAAGGCTTACGCCGACAAAATAACGACTAAGACCGAAAAAATAACCGTTACGTATTCTTATCTTTTCCCCAAAATCACCGCTTTAACCGACGACGTTAAGGTTTGCGATTTGATCGGCGAACGCGCCGTCGCTTACGGGATTGCCGCCGAATATCTGCTTATAGCGGGACTTTTCGGCGAAGCGGTGACTTTAAGGGACAGGTTCGAAGAGAGCGTTTCTTCGTATATGACCACGCGGAAAACGCCTAAGATAAGGAAAAGGAGCTGGCTATGAAAAGAAGCTATTTTGTTGCGGCGCGGCGTGAAAAAACAATAAAGCTGTTTGATTTTTCTTACGGTATAGACGGCAGAAAAGACGACAGACTTTCACCTTTTAACGCGGCGGCAAGCTCGTATAACCTGCGCCTTTCGGACGGCGCGCTCAAAACGGGGTACGGCATGCAATACGCAAGCTTTCCTATAACGGACGGAACGTATTTGCCTGCCTTGCCTACGGGCGTTGCCGCAAAAAGAATTTACTATTACGAAAAATTCGATTTCGGCGCCGGGCAAAGAAAGGACAGAACGCTTGTATTAGGCGA
>CAKQSU010000267.1 GCA_934273135.1 uncultured Clostridia bacterium | reverse complement strand
AAACGGGGTATGACGACAACGAAAATATTTTGCGCCCCAAAACGATGGACGGCTACGTCGGACAAGACAAAGTTAAGGAAAATCTGTCCGTCTTTATCGAAGCGGCAAAAATGCGCGGCGAGGCTCTCGACCACGTTCTTTTGTACGGTCCTCCGGGCTTAGGCAAAACCACGCTCGCGCACATTATAGCGAACGAAATGGGTTCGCAAATAAAGGTTACAAGCGGACCCGCTATCGAAAAATCGGGCGACTTAGCCGCAATTTTGACTAACCTCAACGAGGGCGACGTACTTTTCGTAGACGAAATCCATCGCTTAAACAGAAACGTGGAAGAAATTTTGTACCCGGCAATGGAGGACTACTCGCTCGATTTTATCATCGGCAAAGGTCCTTCGGCTAACAGCGTTCAGTTGCCGCTCAAAAGGTTTACGCTTGTCGGCGCGACCACGCGGGCGGGGCTGCTTTCTTCTCCGCTCCGCGACAGATTCGGCGTAATCTGTCGGCTTGAAATGTATTCCAAAGCGGAATTGAGCGAAATCGTTTCTCGCTCGGCAGCCATCTTAGGCGCGGATATAGCCCCCGAAGCGGCGGCGGAAATAGGCGGCAGAAGCCGCGGCACGCCCCGTATCGCAAACAGACTTTTGCGCAGAGTCCGCGACTTTTCCATTGTTTCCGGGCATTCCGAAATCACCGTCGAAGACGCAAAAAAAGCCCTATTAAGGCTCGAAGTGGACGAACTCGGGCTTGACGGCACGGACATAAGACTTTTAACGGCAATGGCGAAAAAATTCGGCGGCGGACCCGTCGGGCTTGACACGCTTGCCGCAACCGTAAACGAGGACGGCGCAACCGTGGAAGACGTTTACGAACCGTACCTTTTGCAATTAGGCTTCGTCGCGAGAACCCCTCGCGGCAGAGTGCTTACTCCCGCGGCGTACCGTCACCTCGGCATAAAAGCCCCGGGGCGCAGCTCGCAAGTTTCTATCTTTGAGGAAGACAATGCTTAAAACTTCTGATTTTTATTACGATTTGCCCGAAGAGCTTATCGCGCAAACCCCGGTAGAACCGAGGGATTCTTCGCGCATGCTCGTTTACGAGCGAAAAACCGACACGGTCGAACATAAAATTTTCCGCGATATCGAAAACATTTTCACAGAAAACGACTTGCTCGTCGTCAACAACACCAAAGTTTACCCCGCGAGAATTTACGCAAAAACGGAATTCGGCGGAAAAATGGAAATACTCCTCTTAAAAAGAATTAACCTTACCGATTGGGAAGTTTTGGTTAAGCCCGGCAAAAAAGCCCGCATAGGCGCGCGTTTTAACGTGAGCGACGAACTCTCTTTCGAGGTAATAGACAACGCCGAGGGCGGCGGAAGAATTATCCGTTTTACCTTCGACGGCGTTTTCGAGGACGTTTTGAACAGGGTCGGCGAAATGCCGCTCCCGCCGTACATTCACGAAAAGTTGAAAGACGGCTCCCGCTATCAGACCGTTTATTGCAAGGACGAAGGCTCCGCGGCGGCTCCTACCGCCGGGCTTCACTTTACAAAGGAGCTGATTGAACGGCTTAAAGCAAAAGGCGTCGGGTTTGCCGAAGTCACTTTGAACGTCGGCTTAGGCACATTCCGCCCCGTCAAGGTCGACGATATCGAAAAGCACGAAATGCACTCGGAATATTATTCCATAGACGAAGCTAACGCAGAAAAGATAAACGCCGCAAAAAGGGCGGGCAAAAGAATAGTCGCGGTCGGCACCACTTCGGTGAGAACGCTCGAAAGCGTCGCCGATGAAAACGGAATGATAAAAGCTTGCCACGGCAACACGAATATCTTTATTTATCCGCCGTACAAGTTCAAATGCGTGGACGCGTTGATAACTAACTTTCACTTGCCGGAATCCACCCTCGTTATGCTCGTTTCCGCTTTTATGGGCAGAGAAAAAACGCTTTCTTTATATGAGTTAGCCGTCAAGGAACGGTACAGGTTTTTCTCCTTCGGCGACTGTATGCTTATTTTGTAACAAACAATAACTCTTAAAACTACGGTATATAATGATTGATACAACGAAAAAATTTTGGTATGAAACAATAAAACAAGACCCGGACAGCGGCGCGAGGGCGGGCGTTCTGCACACCCCGCACGGCGACATTCCGACCCCCATTTATATGCCCGTCGGCACGCAAGCGACCGTCAAGGGCATACTTCCGCGCGATCTCGAAGAAGCCGGCGCAAAGATTATTCTTTCAAACACCTACCACCTTTACATGCGCCCGGGCGACGAAATAGTCAAAAAGGCGGGCGGACTGCATTCGTTCATGAACTGGAATCGCCCCATACTCACCGACAGCGGCGGTTTTCAGGTTTTTTCGCTCGCAAAACTCAACGACATTAAGGAC
>CAKQSU010000266.1 GCA_934273135.1 uncultured Clostridia bacterium | reverse complement strand
AAACCAAACTTACTATGTCTAAATAACTCATGATAACCTATGTTCTCTTTGAAAATTCTAACCTAAAATCGTTAGTTCTTATCATATTTTTTTAAGAAGGGTTTCTAAACGCAAAGCAATGCTTTTGGCGATAGCCTCTGCGCCGTCGTTGTATTTGCTCGTCGTCAGATTGTCGAAGTAACGTTGCAAATTGTCCGGCTCAATCATCTTTTCGATTAAAGCGCAGATTTCTTCGGGCTTTTCGCATTTTTCCCCGTAGTCGTTTTCGGTTATGTAACGATAGTTATGCGCTTCCTGCCCCGGGATATGCCCGGTAACGATAACGGGCGTGCCGCTCCGCGTGCCTTCTAAAATCATGTTCGGTCCGGCTTTCGTCAACAAAACGTGGGCGGAATCGAGCATTTTGTCCATGTCGTAAATGTATCCGTGGATTTTTACGTTGTCGGGTATTTTGCCGAGCTTACTTAACGTTGTCAGCTTTTTAAGCAGACGCTCGTCCTGTCCGCACACGAAGTTTATTTCCGCGCCCTTTATTTTTGCCGCTTCTTTTAAAAACTTAACGTTCTTCCTTAAATTTATCGAAGGATTGACCATCAGCAAGTTTATCGCCGAGGCAACCTTTTTAGGTTCTTTCCGCTTGGTTATATCCTCGCTTATCGGAAAGCCCGTGACGATTAACTGTTCCTTTTTAAACCCGAGCTTTAAGTATTGCTCCCGCACTTCGTCGGTCGGGAGAAACAGAAGTTCCGCGTTTTTATCGCGCCAGACGCGCGGCGGGTTAACAAGGTCTATTACGCTAATCATGAAAGGGATATTCAGATTGTTCTTTTTAAGCAGTTTCGATATCGCTTTCGTGAACATGCATTGGTCGCTTACAATCAAATCCGGCTTGAAGTCCGTAATTTCTTTCAGCATTTTCTTTTTGCATTTGTTGTAAACGAAAGCGTGTACGGCGTTTGTAAAATGTTGGGAGAAGCCGTAGCTCAACCTCCAAAGGAGGGGGTGGCGCGTTGTTAAGGGAACGTAACAAGCCTCCATCTTCTCGCCGATTTTTCCCATCGTCTTGAAGCAGTCGAATTGCTTGACTTCAAAATCGCCGAGCGTTTTTAATTTTCTTTCGATTGCGTTTGCCGCGGATTTGTGTCCGTTGCCGGCTCTCTCGCTCATCAATATTAAAATTCTGTTCATAGCTCCTCGATTGAAGTCTTTTGTTCCTGACTTACTTATTGTAGCAGATATTGTATTTTTTATCAACAAAATAAACCGTTGTTTTGTCGAATTCTGTGAAGAAGTTGTGATATTTTTTGCGTTAAGCCGTTAGTTTTTTTGCGTTTTTGAATTTGTTTAGCGACGAATAGTGAAAATCTCGTGAAGAAAAGTTCAGATTGCAACAAAAATAGCTTGACTAATTTTGCCTTTTGATATATTCTTATAGCCAAGATTAGAGCGTTTCAATTTTTGACGCAATAAAAAAGGGAGTTTTCTTATGAAAAACAGATTTTCAAAAGCCTTATCGTGTTTGGGCGTTGCGGTTGTCGTCGCGATTATTGCGGCGTTTATGCCGGCGTGCCTCGTTGAAGACAAAACCGAGTTAGACCCGGAAAAAGCCAAATCGCACATTACTATGACCTCTACGGTAACGAGCGATAAAATTCAGTTAAACCTGGCGAGCGATAGAAGTAAAGTCGGCTCGTCAACCGTAAAAGTCGTTGCGGTCAAAGCTTATCAATATCTCGAAGGCGATACCTTTTCGGGTGTTTCCGAAGATATAGTAAAGCTTAGCGACGTTGAGCCTTACGTTGTCGGCAAATACAGGCTCGGCACGGAAGAAAAGATATCTTTAAATAGATATACCGCAGATTACGACGGACTTTATAATAAGTACTATCTCGTTAATGAAAACGACGTCGTTAAAGGACCCGTTTACTCTACCGAAATCGAAGCCGAATATGATTCCGTTCCGGAATTAAGCAACAAGTCTAAAAAAGGTTTGCTGGCGGAACATAACGGGTTTTCTTCGTTCAAAGATTTAGGCGCGTCGCATGCCGTTGTGAATTTCGAGATTAAAGAGCTTATCCGCCCGAACGAAATTTTCGAGGACGGAGAGGCTATCGAATTGCCGCTGCCCGAAGAGGATAAGGAAAATCTTATAGAATTCGTGTCCAACGGAAAAAAGTATTACTTCAACAAAAAGACCGTTGAAGATTGGGATAAAGAAATCAAAGATTATTATAGCGTCGGTGCGCAGATAACGGCTATTATCATCGCCAGACCCACCACTAACGACGAAGTTTTTCCGCAAAAGCTTACTTACGCGCCCTATTCCACGCAAGAAACCGCGCTTATGGGGCTTAACACCTCTAATAGTTACGGCTTCGAATATTACGTTGCGATGATGGA
>CAKQSU010000265.1 GCA_934273135.1 uncultured Clostridia bacterium | reverse complement strand
AATAGACGATTAAATGTTACTTCTTTGACGTTAATGCACTATCCCGAAAAGGAAAATGCTTCATTGATTGCAGTAAATCCCGAAATTTTTTTAGGTTGTAAAAATATTGTTCTAAGCAATGATATAAATCGTCAAAAGGGAAAGAATGTTACGTTACTGACCGGGGACGCATTATATTCGCAAGAAACTAAAGATAATATTTTGCAGTATTTAAACAATGACAGAAAAGGCGTGTTACAGGTGCCTCATCATGGCTCTTACGGTAATTGGCAATCTATGTGTCCTGAAATAGTTGGTGATTTTCAGTATTATGTTACATCCGGTAGTTATACCGTAAGATATAATTTACCTGACTGTAGAGTTTTGGGTGAAATATTGAAATTAAAGAAGACGCCGACTTTAGTTCATGAATATCAAGAATTTGCGTATCAGGTGAAATAAAATGGAAAATATTTTATATGTATTATTTGATGATATAATATCGAATAGTTCGTTTGTAGAATTAGAGGATTTTTTAGAGCATAGCGTTTCTTTTTTAAAAGAAAATTACAAGTCAAATGAGATTTCAACCGTTATTAAGCGTCTCGGTAAAAAATATAATTTTGACGTAAAGCCTTTTCTTCTAAGGTTTGAACTTTCTTAAAGATAAGGCGTATTTAAGCTATGGCAACGATTTTTTCAAAAGAAAATTTAGTTGTTTCGGACAGTAAAAAAGCCGAAGAGATTGCTAACGCGTTAAAACAACCGCGGGATAAAACGGTGAAGTCTGTTCTGCCCCGGAAGTTGCCGGAAGGCGCGGAGAAAATATGGTTCAAGCGTTACGAGAAATAATTGAATTGTTCCAAATGTATCGCGTTATATAAAATCAAATACAACAATAAAAAAAACAAGCGGCTATCTTTGGGACAGTCGCTTGTTTTTTTTGCTACTGCATAACATTTCTTCCTTATAACACTTCTTCTTTTAGCTTGCACTTCTAAAACGAAACTCACTTTCCCGTCTTTCCCGCTTTGCCTGTCGGTTTTAACGTTAAGCGGGCGAGGGGGAGTTTGAGCTTTAGGGGAAGCTTGCCGAAGGTGTGTTGCGCTCCTTTAAATTTTTTTTGTAAACACTGTTGACTTTTGAACACTGTTGCATTATACTATTATCGTAAGCGTTTGAGAAGTACTGTTTTTCAGTCAGTGTTAAAATGTTTACACTGTTCATAAAATTGTAAAAAATAAAAGAAAAATTGTCGCAAAAAGCGAGGGGAGCTTATATGAAAGCCGCCAACGTAAACAATTCTTCAAGGAAAACAAGAAAGCTCATAAAAAAGGAGTTCGCGGAAATGCTTGCCGAGAACAAGCAGCTTGACAAAATTTACGTCAGCGAGCTTTGCAAGCGCGCCGACATTAGCCGCGGCGCGTTCTATTCTCATTACGACGATATTTATTCCGTCGCGGAGGATTTCGAAAACGAGCTTATCGACGCATTCTTCGATAACGCGCGCCTTTTGTCCGCCGAAAACGCCGAGCAGTTCGTGGACGTATTTTTCGATTATATAAGAAAGAACGATGAAAATTATCGTTTGCTTTGCCGTTCTAACGACCTTCTGTTTGCCGCAAAAAAGCTCACGAGCGTGGTTTCCGCTAAGCTTCTGGAATTTTGCAACGAGGACAGAGAGGTTATAGACCGACAGTTCGTGGACGTGGAAATCAACGTTTTCGTCGAGGGGCTTACTTGCGAATACGTAAAATATTGCCGCGGATATTCCGCCGTCACGCTTGACGAGCTTTACGCCTACACCAAGCGGTGGGTGAGAAAATTTGCCGAAGAACGCAAAGTCCACCGAGCAAAATAGAAAAGTCCGCCGAGCAAAATAAAAAAGTCCGCCGAGCAAAATAAAAAAGTCCGCAGCACAAAATAAACTTAATACAACGTAAGAAAAAAACTTCCGACGTAAAAATCGGAAGTTTTTCGTTTGTCTACTCGGGCGTTTTTACTCTGCCGAGCGTGGTGTTGTCCTTTTTTCTGTCGCGGAGAATTTTGTCGGGGTGCGGCGCGTCCTCTCTGCGGTAGTCTTTGCCTTTTTCCTTTATATAACGTTCGATAACGTTATGCGTTGCCGCGCCGTCGGGCGTTACTACTTCGTCCTGATACTTGAAAAATCCGTAATCGTCGGGCAGTTCGGTGATTTTTACCAAATCTTCCTTGTACCCCGTGAGGCGAATGGACTTTAAAACGTTGCGGATATATTCCTTGTGCGGGCGGAGTTTTATGAGGCTCGGGAAATCCGCTCCGCCTTTAAAGAGTTGCTCCCACGCTCTGCCGTTGTACTTCTGCATCGTTTCGGCGGCGATTTTCAGGTGAACAAGCTCCTTTTCGTAATTTTTGAGCCAAAGCTTTTTAAGCCGCGCGTCCGTTTCGTCC
>CAKQSU010000264.1 GCA_934273135.1 uncultured Clostridia bacterium | reverse complement strand
TCCTTACCCTCTTCCGCAACGATTCCGAATTCTTTCATCAAATATTCGGCGGTGTATTCGTAACCCATAATTTTAACAATCGGGTCGCCCTCCGCGTTGGCGGCGGTCGTTACGGGAACGAAGGTGAAGCAAATTGCAATTATAAGTAAAACTGCAAGGCTGAAAATAGTTTTGCGTTTCATGTGAGCCATACTCCTAAGTATGCGGGCATAGTTTCCCGCTTGTAATCCTCTTAATTTTACTTCTTTACGGGCGTTTTGTCAAGACTTCTTCAACGCCTATAAAGTTTTTTTTGAAAATTTGACGTTATTTTTGCAAAAATAATTCTAAAAACGCTTATTTACCGTAAACGAGAACGTCGTCGGTAATATCAAAGTACTTCCAGGGCGTGTTTTCTACGGGCGGAAAAACCTTGAACGTGAGCCGCTCTTTGGACACGGGGTGGGAAAACGAAAGGGAAGCCGCCCACAAGGCTATGCGACCTTTAACGGCTTTTTCGCCGCCGTAACGCATATCGCCGTAGACGGGCGTGCCGCGCGACGAGCTTTGAACGCGTATCTGGTGGGTTCTGCCCGTGTGCAGTTCTATCATAACGAGAGATAAGCCTTTCTTTTCGTCTATAACGCGGTATTCGAGTTCCGCAAGTTTCGCTCCCTCTACCGTGGACGGGCAGACGTAAACCATATTGTTGACGGTGTTCTTTTTCATGTAATCCGTCCACAATCCGCGTTTTTCTTTCGGGCTGCCGACAAGTACGGTGAGATATTTTTTAGAAAAGTCGCCCTCGCGCATTTGCTCGGAAAGCCTTGCCGCCGCTTTGGAACTTTTAGCGTACACCATGACTCCGCCGGTTACGCGGTCGAGCCTATGCACCAAGCCGACGTAAACGTTGCCGGGCTTGTCGTACTTTTCCTTGATGTATTCTTTTATCACGGTGAGCAGGTCTTTATCCCCCGTCGAGTCTTCGCAGCACGGAACGTTTTGCGGTTTGAAAACGACGATTATGTGATTGTCCTCGTATAAAACTACCAAATCTTCTTTAGTCATTGATGAAAATTCCTCCCGCGCCGCACGGAAGCGCTATGCCCTCTTCCGTCGGCAAACCCACTTCGTAGGCTTCTATTCTGCCGCGACCGTTCGCAACGGCGAGCGTAAGCACGTTTTTAAGTACGCACGGTTGAAGCCCCGTGGTGTAGCTGTTTATAAGGAAAAACAACGGATTGTCGCTTAGAACCTCGGAACAGAGTTTAACGAGGTCGTAAAGCTGGTCTTCGATTTTCCACATTTCGCCGTTAGGTCCTCTGCCGTAACTCGGCGGGTCCATAATGACGGCGTCGTATCTTCTGCCGCGCTTTATTTCGCGCCTGACGAATTTTACGCAATCGTCGATGATGAATCTCACGGGCTTGTCCGAAAGCCCGGAAAGCCTCACGTTTTCGCCCGCGCGTTCGACCATGCCTTTGCTTGCGTCCACATGGCAGACGGACGCGCCCGCATTAAGGCATGCGCACGTTGCTCCGCCCGTGTAAGCGAAAAGGTTCAAAACGGAGATAGGTCTGCCGGCGTTTTTGATAAGAGCCGTCATTTTATCCCAGTTTGCGGCTTGCTCCGGGAAAAGCCCGGTGTGCTTAAACCCCATAGGCTTAACCTTGAATTTAAGCGCGCCGTAGGATATAACCCAGTCCTCGGGTACTTTTTTGAAGTATTCCCAGCCGCCGCCCCCTTTGTCGCTGCGAGTGTAGCGCGCGTGGACGGGATAGGAAAACAAATCAATCGAGCTTTTCCAGATAACCTGCGGGTCGGGGCGGAGAAGAATTATATCCTTCCACCGCTCTAATTTGTACCCGTCGCCCGTGGCTATTACGGAATAATCTTTCCATTTGTCCGCTATAAGCATAATTTTTACCGTTAAATCTTTTTTACGCCGACCGTAGCTTTTTCGCCGTTGACGTCGAGTTCCTTGACGAAGCCTTGCGGTTCGGCGTTCTCGTAAGTTTCCGCAAGAACGGCTTTCTTTATGCCGTCTTTACGCATTTCAAAAGTCTTTAAAACTTCGCCGTCCGCTTGATAAGTCACGGCTATTCTGTCGGTCACGACAAAGCCCGCTTCCTTGCGCATGTTCTGTATTTTAGAGATGATTTCGCGCTCTATTCCTTCGTAGACAAGTTCGGGCGTAAGCGTTACGTCGAGAACGACGGTGTTGCCGTTTTCGCTTGCCGAAACGTAGCCTTCCTTGCTTTCGGTGGAAACAAGCAAATCGTCCTCGGTGAGTTCGACTACCTTGTCGTCGAAAGTTATCTTGTAAACTTCGCCTCTTCTGACCGTTTTCACGACTTCGGAAGCGTCGCAAGTTTCAAAATACGCTCTTATCTTGCCCAAAAGCGCGCCGTACTTGGGTCCGAGCGTTTTGAGCT
>CAKQSU010000263.1 GCA_934273135.1 uncultured Clostridia bacterium | reverse complement strand
ACCGGCACCCTTGACCCCAATGCAGCTTCCGCAGCCCCCGCAGAACCTGCCATGGAGGGTCTGCTGGTAGAGCTTTCTCAGAAGGACGCAGGCGGCTGGCTGGGCTGCCATGTCTACCTGATGGAGGACGGCAGCTTCTCCGTAGCCTATGACTACACCGCTGATAATACCGGAATCGAAGCCGCCAAGGGAACCTACACCGACAACGGTGATGGCACACTGACCCTGACGACCGATGCCGGCGAGGAAATTCCCGTTACCGTGACGGACAACGGCAACGGTACAAAGACCTATTCTGCAGAACTGACAGAAGCAAACACCTCTATCGTCTGCAACCCGACCGGTCAACGCTGATTGTGATAAGGGCGGCGATGCGCAAGCATCGCCGCCCTTATCCAACTGAATTTTAACGAGGGGGAACTCTATTATGAAATTTTGGAATGATTTTGCGGTCAAACATCCTGCCGCGGCCAGGTGGGTGCGGGAGGGCGGCCTGTTCGTTATCGTATCTAACCTGATCACTGTATTCAAATATCTGCTGCTGCAGTTTTTACCTGCCGCCTTCAGCGGCCTGCCGGTGGTGGATTTCGGATGGCCGGGCGTAGATGTCACGCTGTTTGGAGAGACCTTCAAATGGAACATTCTGGGCTATGATGCCGCCCATGGCGGTCTGCCGTACTTCTGCGCCTATATGATTGCCATGATCATCGGCGAGTGCATCAATTTCCCGATTCAGCGCAGTTTTGTGTTCCGCAGCAAGGGTAACCTTGCAAAGCAGATCAGCTGGTATCTGCTGGCATTCTGCGTCATCACCTGCATCGTCAACTCCATCAACTGCGTGTGGGTCGCCGTGGCAGGGCTGCTGGTGCCTGACTTTATTTATAACATCGGCACAACTGTGCTGAACGGCGGCGTATCTATGGTGATTTTCTTCTTTGTCAACAAGATCATCTTCCCCGAAGGGGCGGAAAAGCACTAAGGCATTACACCATCCGGTGCTTATCCTGATATTCGCGCGGCGTGCAGCCGACATAGGTCTTGAACACCCGCGAAAAATGACTTGGAGAGGAAAAACCCAGATATGACCCGATAGCGGTCAAAGGCTTATCCGAGTATCGGAGGAGGCGCTTTGCCTCCTCCGTTTTCTCTTTTAAAATGTAGTCCGTCAGACTTTCGCCGGTTTCTGCCTTGAACCGGCGCGACAGATACGGACGGCTCAAAAACAGCGCCTCCGCGATTTTTTCGGCCGAAATTGGCTCCGACATATGGTGACGGATATAATTAGCCACCGCAATCGTCAGCCGCGTTGGCTGATTGCCCGGATGCAAACGCTCAACACGCTGGGTGAAATCCAGATTCATCCGATACATCAGATTGTCAATGGTCTGCTGCGTGGTCATCAGTTCACATTGGCGTATATAGGAATCACTCAATGTGAAAGCCTCATCCACCTCCATACCGCCTTGGATTGCCGCACGGGAGACAAGGGTAGCGGTCACAATAAAAGTATTTTTGCGTTGACGCAGCTGTTCATCCGCAAGTACACCGCCGCGCACGGCAGGTGCGTTTGCGACCCAAGCCTTTAAAGCAGCAGTGTTGCCCCGGCGCACCATGCGCAGAATGGTCTGCTCTAAATCGTAGGTGTTGTGCAGGCTGGGTGCAGGCTCTCCTGAAACAGAAAGCTGCTGTTCGGCGTGTGCTTTGCCCTGCAAAAGCGCCAGCCGTTCTTGGTCAGCATCAACAATGGTAATGTCTTTTAAGGAGAGCATATCGCCGTTTAACACATGGTTTACTGTACAAAGAATCTGCAGAATACTTTCAAACGGCATACGGATGATGCTTTTCATGCCGGCCACAAAAGTATCTGTCTCGTCCTTAGGCACATCGGCGCGAAACGCCAACTCGCGCAGTTCCTGATCGTTTTCGTCCGTCTGGCGGGTGGGGCCGATGACGACTTTTGCCTCGCCGGAATTTACAATGCCGTAGCAGTGAAAATGCGGCGTCATCACATAGCCAATATGCTCCTGCACGGCAAAAATTTCATTGCGGTAGACCTCCATAGGATCGCGCGGCAGGTATACCTGCGAGTAGTAAAAGGTCTGCCTTTGCCCATCAAAAATGCGCACCGGTACACCGGAAAGGTTACCGATCGTTGTGCAAAGGTAGGGTAGATTGATATCTGCCATACGGACGCCTCCTTTTGGTTACAATTATACCCGAAAGAGCACAACTATGCAAGTAATGCGATGCGTGGCTGTGCTATACTGACAATAGTACAAGAAGGAAAGCTTGATAAATCAGGCAAAATGTCACACTGTAAAAGGAGAAAAACACATGAAAAGCGGAACACTGCTGACCCGCCGTGTTTTCAACAGCCGCGTCACCTCTACCGACGTGGGTCGCTGTGAAAAATGGCT
>CAKQSU010000262.1 GCA_934273135.1 uncultured Clostridia bacterium | reverse complement strand
ACCGTCAAGCGTTTTTGTGCATTTATGTAGCAAAACGCCGAAAATATAACAAACATATAAAAATAAAAAAATTTGTCGATTTTCCTTAAATCGACATTTCGGTAAAATTTTGTCGTTCACTTTTTGCTTGTTTCGTGGTAAAATACAGTCATCGAAACAAGTTCGGAGGTAAAAAACATGAACACAGACAAAATTTTTGCAGAATCGATTGCTAACGAATACGCAGTCAAAGAGGACTCCAAAGTCGTCGCTTTAAGAAAGCTTGACGCCAAAGCCAAACGCCCCGCGCATATCTTTGCGTACACTTTCGGCGTTATATTCGCCCTCGTTTTGGGCGTTGGAATGTGCCTTGCAATGAAAGTTATCGGCGACGGTTCGGACTTTTCGTTCGTTTTGGGCATAGTCATCGGCTTGCTCGGTATCGCGGGCGTTTCCGTCAACTATCCTATCTATAAAAAGATTCTCGATGCCGGCAAAAAAAAATACGCGGCGGACATAATCGAACTCGCGAAAGACATTTCCGACAACAAGTAAACCGCACACAACAAAAACGCTAAAAATAAGCGTAAAAAGAGCAAACTAAAACAAACGCCTATAAGGAGAGCTAAAAATGGAAGAAACTTTAAACAAAAATCAATCTAAATACAAAAACACGGCTCTCCTTATGGACGACGCTCTTTTAATCTTACTCGAAAAAAAGGATTACGAATACATTACGGTCAAGGAAGTCTGCCAGAAAGCCGGCGTAAACCGTTCGACTTTTTATCTGCATTACGAGGGCATGGACGACCTTTTACAAGAAACGCTCGAAACGATAAGCAGACGGTTTTATTCGTCGTTCAAGGAAAACGGAACCGACAAATTCGACCCGAAAACGGCGACGAAAGAACAATCTTTCCTCATAACCCCGCGTTATTTAATACCGTATCTCAATTTTTTAAAAGAGAACGCGCGCATTTTTCGCCTTACGGTAAAGAAAAGCGAACTTTTCGGCGCGAAAGAGTTTTTCGACAAAATGTACAACAACATTTTTACGCCTATTCTCGATAAATTCGGCGTTAAAGAAGAGGACAAACCCTTTATTTTTAATTATTATTCGCACGGCGTAATAGGCATAATCGCAAAATGGGTGGAAACAAACTGCCAACGCAGTACTGAAGACATCATGAACATTATCATAACCTGCCTTGACGTAAACCCGTCGGAAAAATAAGGAAAAAACGGAGAAAAAATGCCTAAAATAGTCCAAAAAATCAACGAAATAAAAAACGAGAAGATTTTCGTTATCGCCTCGCTTTTAACAACCCTTGCGTTCGCCGCGTACAATCTTTTTCTCGGCATAACGCACGGGTATATTTTCGGCTACGCTATCGCGGGCTATTTTTTCTTTTTTACGCTCGTTAAAACGATAATCGCCTTGCCCGTAAAAAGCCTTGAAAACGAAACTTTCACTAAAAGCGACTTAATCCGCGCAAAGCTCTCGTCGTGGCTTCTCTTTCTTGTCAATCTCTCCCTCGCCGCACCCATATCTATGATGGTTTTAGGCGAAAGAACTTACGAATTAGGCATTATCCCCGCCATAGCCACCGCGACCTACTGCACGATAAAAGTTACTCTCGCTATCTGCGCCTACTTTAAAAAGAAAGTCAATTCGCCGCTTTTCGTCGCGAAAAAATCTTCTTCTCTCGTCGATTCGCTCGTTTCCGTTTTAACGCTCCAAAGCACCTTGATAATAGCAAACGGCGGCGCAAACGACCACGACATGCGCGTTCTTTCCGCCGTTTCAAGTTTCTTTTTATACGCTCTTATAATTTTCGTGTCGGTAAAACTGCAAATTTCTTTGAGAAAATTCAAAAATTCTTAGGGATTACATTCTTCATCCCTAATTTTTTGTGATAAAAGCCGTTAAATATGAATTTTATTTCGCAAAACTCATAAAAAAGCCTTGATTTTTTGTTTTAATTAGTGTATAATTAACTTAAAGGTTAGGTTAACACAATGCCAGAACAAGTCAGAGAGCCGCAGCAGCAACGCTCGATAGATAAAAAACGCAGAATAATCGAAGCCGGCTATCGCCTTTTCGCCAAGCAAGGGTACTTCAACACCAACACAGCGGAAATCGCCAAGGAAGCCAAGGTTTCCACGGGCATCGTATACGGATATTTTCGCGACAAACGCGACATAATGTTAGAAGTTCTCGATATTTACGTCGAAAACGTCTATCGCCCCGTTTTTGCCGAGTTTGAAACGCTCACCGCTCCGATTTCCTTTGAAACTCTCGTTCCCGAGATTATCGACAAAGCCGTCGAAGCGCACGAGAAAAACGAAGAAATTCACCAGGCGCTTTATTCCCTGACCCCTACCGACAAGGCAGTGAACGACAAATTCATGGAACTCGAACGCCAGGTCACGCTTAGGAT
>CAKQSU010000261.1 GCA_934273135.1 uncultured Clostridia bacterium | reverse complement strand
CTTAGCGAAAGCGAGTACGAAGTGGACGACGGCGCGGTGGATTACGAGGTCGCGGGCGTATACGAAATCGTTATTACTTACAAAAAGGACGAAAGCGTAAAAACCACGCTTACGGTCACCGTTCCCAAACCGATCGACAATCTCGAGGGCGTGTATCAGTTGCGGTTGTTCCCGGGCGAATCGGGCATACCCGTTAACGAAAGCAACGAAAGAGGAGAAATAGAATCGTTGTTGTATTACAGACCGAACGAGGCGCAAATCGACGTAAGCAAAGTGGTCGTTAAAGGGCTTCGCAGTGCGGCGGAGGGCAACGGTCACGAATTAGTGGATCTCCGTCCCGGCGATTACGAAATAGATTACGACGGGCTGGATTTCGGAAAAGAAGGCACGTACGAAGTCAAGTTCAAAGCAAAACTTCAGGGCGACGAATCTTATTACACAACGATAAGCATTTCGATTTTCAAAGAATACGCCGCGCTTACGGTGGAATTCGACGGGAACGGCTCGCTTAAAGGTTCCATAGTAGAACCCGCGGCCGGTATGAGTTACGGCAAAAAAGATATGACCGAAAGCGGCAAAAAATACGTGCTCGGCGCGTTTATGAGAAGAGATTACAGAAGCATAGTCGCAACTCCCGACGAGGGGCATAGATTCGCGGGCTGGTACGCCGTGGACAAAAACGGCAACCTTTCCGAAGAACCCGTTTCGACGGAAGCAGAATATGTGTTCAGACAAAACGGCGCAGACGAGCATATCAAAGCCTTATTCGTAGAAGAAGTTTTATCGATTGACGTAACCTGCGAAGGGTTTGAAAACGGATTCTTCCATTATAACTTGTCGACCAAAAAACAAGCCGACCTTACGGGGCTTACCGTAACGACTAACAACGGCAACGTTCTTGACGCGTCCGAATACATTGTAGACGCAAGCAAAGTAGACTACACAAAGACGGGCGATCATGACATTGTAATTACTTACAAGTATGACAAGACCGTAAGCGCCACTCTCAAAGTAAACGTACCCCAAGCCGAAACGTATTCGTATCTGCTGGATAGGGACGAAACGCAGGGCGTGATACAGAAAAACGGCCAAGTCGTGGTGAACTCTCCCGAAGGATACAGAGAAGAAGTCGATCTCGGCGGAACGCTTACGCTGACGGCGGTACCCAACGAAGGGTACAAGTTTGCCGGCTGGTATATAACCAACTCTTACTCCGAAGAAAATCGCTTCTATTCGTCGAATGCGACCGAAACCTTTACGATAACCGACAATACCTACATTTACGCGCAGTTTGCCGAAAAAGAGAAGGTTACCTTAACGGTTATCGCGGGCGAAGACGGATACGTTAGCGAATATGTCGAGCAAACGATGCCTACCCATATGGAAAGACTGGATCTTACCGTACAGGTCGGCAAAACAGTCAAAGTTTTGGCAAGCGAAGCTGCCTCATACATCAATTTTGTAGGATGGTTCGACGGTGAAGGCGCCGACGCAAAACTCATCTCGACGGACAATCCACATGAGTTTACCGTAACGGAAGACACTACGGTTTATGCAAGGTTTAAAAAGGCGTTTTATGTTTCGGCTCGTATAGAAGGCGGCGGAGAATTTACCGAAGCGGGAATTTCGGCGGAGGAAGGTTTCTTACGTGAAGATTTGCCGGAAAATGCACAAGTAACCATCGAAGTCAAGGCAAAAGAAGGTTACCGATTTGTCGGTTGGTTTATTTCCTCCGACGTTTACACCAAGGAACAATTTTTGTCCGACGAACTTAAACACACCTTCACGGTTAATGCCGAAACGGGCAACCTTAATTTGACGGCGTTGTTTAGAGCGACTGTAACGGAAATAAAACTTTATGACGTCACCGACTACGGCTTTGGATACGACAACGACGGTCAATTGATTACCGAATACTTAATCGGTGTAAACGAGCATTTTTACGCTTTCCCCGACGGAATAACGGTGCTCGGTAAAGTGGGCGCAGGCGAACAAGACTACCAACAACTTGTCTACGGCGTGGAATACAAAGTGGAAAGCACGATCGGATATGGCGAAAACAATATGCTCGACACGAGTAAAGTCGGCACTTACACCATTACTTACACCTATCTTGCGAATCCCGCGTTAAAAGAAGTAATAACCATCAGAATCGTGGAAGAATTCAACTTCCTTGCGCAGTGCTACGAACGTGACCGGGGTTATATCACCGAAAACGGGCAGACGATTGATTTCGGCAACGGCAGAATAGTTGAAAAAGGCACGCAGATAACTCTCACCGCCGTCGCGAACGAAGGATACAATTTCCTCGGCTGGTATTACTATAACGAACAGCAAGCCGAAACACTCATATCTGCGGATGCGACGTATACCTTTACGGTAGACGGAGACATGTACGTTTACGCTAAATTCGCCGAGAAAGA
>CAKQSU010000260.1 GCA_934273135.1 uncultured Clostridia bacterium | reverse complement strand
GGCGCATATCGAGGTTAATCATCTTCAAAAACGGAAGTTCGCCGTCATACTCGGTTATCCCGAACGCCGCGGCAAGCGCGTCTATCTCGTCGCGATAAGCAAAAGTTAAGCTCGCAAGCGAATTTTTGCTTTCGCCGAAAACTGATTTTTCAACGGCTTTCAGCTCGTCTTTTTTTGAATCGGCAATGGCGGCAAGCTTTGAAACAATCTCGTCAAGCTCCTTTTTCTTTTGGCTCATGAGCGAAAAATTATCAAGATTCTTTTTGGTTATTTCTTTTAAGACTTCGCCCATTTTTTCGCGTATTTCGGCTCTTTTTTGCACATTATCGCATTCGATAAGGGCTTCTTTCAAGGTCGTAAGTTCGTCTTTAAGCTTAACCATTTCTTCGCTTTCGCTCAATTTGTCGCGGAGCGAAGTTATTTCGTTGCGCTTTAAAATCGCCTCGTCGTTAAGGCGAGAATATTCGTCGCCCAAAATGACGGCGGCTTTTTCTTTCAAAGTGCTTTTCGCCCTTTCGAAGATATCGCAAAATTCCGAAAGATACCTTTCGTCAAGCTCGTTTTTTAATTGCGAATACTCTTTTAAGAGTTCCGCGTTGTCTTTATGTTCAGTCATACCGTTTGCGGGCAAAACCCGACCCCCGTAGAATAATCCGTACGCGGCGGCAAGCATTAAAAGCACCGCCACGATTGCAGCCATCGCCGCAAAAGTTCTTTTTTCGCGCATTCTTCCTCCGTAAATATGTAGTAAAAAATACGGTTCTCGCGAAAAATAAGCAAATATTACAATGTAATGCGAAATATCAGATGTTTTTTAAGTAGTAAATTTCTTCCTTTGTAAGCGGGCGGTATTCGCCGCGATTTAATCCGCGCAGCGCAAGGTCGCCGATTTTTACGCGCTTTAAAAAGATTACCTCTTTACCGACGGCTTCGAACATTTTTCTGACCTGTCTGTTGCGCCCTTCCGTAATGGTGACGGAAACTTTCGTTTCGGTCTTTGTTTCGTCGACTATTCTTACTGCGGATTTTTTTGTTCTCACTCCATCCACTTCAACGCCGCCGCGAAGCCGAGCAAGCATATTTTCGGTAAGAACGCCTTCGATTTTCGCAACGTAAGTTTTAGGCACTTCGTTGACGGGGTGCGTAAGCCTTTGCGCAAGTTCGCCGTCGTTGGTTATAATCAAAAGCCCCTCGGTGTCGTAATCGAGCCTGCCCACGGGGTAAAGCCTGTCGCCCTTTTTCGGGAGCAGGTCCATAACGGTTTTTCTGCCTTTGTCGTCTTTTACCGTGGTGACGTAGCCCTTGGGTTTGTTAAGCATATAATATGAATACTTTTTTACCGGACGCACAATGCTTCCGTCCACGGTAACGGTATCGCCGTCCTCGACTTCGCTGCCGAGAGTTGCCGTTTTCCCGTTAATAAGCACTCGTTTTTCCTCAATAAGCGTGTCGGAAGCTCGGCGGGAAGCAACCCCCGATTCCGCTAAATATTTGTTGATTCTCATGCGTTATATCCACCTCGCGGCTACCTCAAAAAGAACTTCCTTAAAGCCGCATTTTTCTATATCGTTAATAGTAACTAATTTGCACGAAAAAATCAAGTCTTTACCGAGGTAAAAATCAACTTTCCCGATAATTTGTCCTTTTTTTAACGGTAAAGAGAGGTTTTTGGATATTTCAACCGATTTTTCAACGGCGTTCTGCTCGCCGCTTTTAAGCGGCAAAATTATATCTTCCGCGCACGAAAATTTGAAAATTTTGTACTTAACGCAATCTTTTACTTCGGCTTCCCCTAACTCGTCGCCCTTTGAAAAAACTTTTTGCGGGGCAAAAACGTTAAAGCTTTCGTTTAAAAGTTCGCGTGAACGCTCGAACATAGGAGCGCAGTTCAATACGACGGAAATATACCTTGCGCCGTTTTTAGTCGCCGAAGCGACAAGACAGCGCCCCGCCTTTTTTGTGTAGCCCGTTTTAACGCCGTCGCCGCCGTCAAGGGTTGAAAGAATTTTGTTTTTGTTTACCCATGTTCCGCCGTCTGATCTACGAAAGCTTTTCGTGCCGACGATTTTTTCGAACGCGGGAAACTTGAATGCCTCGGCGGTTATTAAGGCTAAGTCCCGAGCGGTGGAATAATGCTCGGCTGCGTCAAGCCCGTGCGGGTTTTTAAAAGAGGAATTTTTCGCTCCCGCATTTTTCGCTTCCTTGTTCATCATCTTCACAAAACTTTCCGTCGTCCCGCCGACATGGATGGCAAGCGCGGTCGCCGCGTCGTTGCCGGAGCGAAGCATAAGCCCGTACAAAAGCTCCTCGACAGTCAGCTCGTCTTTGGGTTTTAAGTAGATACTCGACCCCTCTACGCCTACTGCTTTTTCGCTTACCGTCACAACCTCGTCAAGCCTTGCACGCTTTAAGACGGTGAGCGCGGTCAGTATTTTTG
>CAKQSU010000259.1 GCA_934273135.1 uncultured Clostridia bacterium | reverse complement strand
TTGCAGCCTATGAAGTCGGCAAAAGAACTCCGTGAATATCTTTTAAAAAAAGGTTACGGCATAGAAAAGGATTTTATGTTCTTTTCTCTCGATAAGCATTACGACGTTATCGTCGCCGTTTATGAGCTGAAAACTAAGCCGCATACCGAGGACGAACTCAGATTCGGCAGGGATAACCTAAGCGGAAACAATGACTTTCAACGGTTTTTGGATATCAGAATAAGCGTAATCGAAAAGGCTTTAAAGACGGCTGAAAAACAAGAAACAAAGCAAAACTTACAATCGGAATTAAACGCGTTAAAGAGGTTGAAATTATGAACGTACAAGCGTTTTATCGACTTATAGACGGACTTTCGCCGTTTTTCTTATCGAAAGAACTGTGTGAAAGAGAGGACCTTTACGACAACAGCGGCGTAATCGTCGACGTAGGCAAAGAGTTTGACAAAGTGCTTTGCTCGCTCGATTTGAGCGTTAAAGCCGTTGAGGAGGCAAAACGGCTCGGTTGCGGGCTTATTTTCACTCATCACCCGGCAATCTATCGCCCGATAAAAAGCGTAGACGGAGCGGTGCTTGAAGCCGCAAAAGCGGGTATAAGCGTAATTTCCGCGCACCTTAATCTCGATTGCGCGCCGCTCGGCATAGATTATAACTTTGCTAAAGCTTTAGGCGCGGAAAACGAAAAAATTTTAACGCCGCTTTCAGTTTTAATGAGCGGTTACGGCAGAAGCTTTGCCGTAAATTTGCCGCTTGCGGAGTTTATTGAAAAAGCCGAAAAAGAGCTTAATACAAAAGCTGTTTGTTACGGAGACAAAAATACTTTTATAAAAACCGCCGCGAGTTTTTGCGGCGAAGGGCTTGACGAAATCGCGCTTGAAAGCGAAGCCGACGTTTACTGCTCGGCGGACGTTAAGCATCATGTTGTTTTAGCCGCCCTTGAAAAGGGCAAAGCGGTAGTTTCTTTCACGCATTACGCGAGCGAGAACTACGGAATGAAAAAGTTTGCGGAAGAACTTGACAAAAAACTTTCCGCGCAAAATATCAAAATATATTATTTCGACGACCCGCGTTTTATTTAACGCGGAAACGAACGAAAAAAGGAGCAGACGATGTTTGAAAAATTGATGGAATACCAGTCCGAGGACAGAAAACTTAAAGCAATAGAGGACGAACTCCGCGGCAGCGAGGAATTTAAAAAATACGCGAAAGCCACCAAATTTTTGAAAACGGTAAACGAGTCAAAGGCTCAGATAGAGGACAGGGCTAAGTCCTTGTTGTCCGCTATGGACGATTTAACCGAAAAATACAACAAGCTCGTTGAGGAAAAGGGCGAATTCGACGAGGCAACCAATGCCGAAGAAGAAAGCACTGTTGCGTTTTTGAAGAAAAAATCGCAGGAACTTGCCGCGCAGTTTTCCTCGCTCGAATCGGAACTCGATTCGCTCAAAAAGAGCATGGACGAGCTTTTGCGCCAATACAAAAAGCTCTCCGCAAACACCAAGGAAATGATGGCTGTTCGCGACGAGAACAAGAAAAAGTACGAGGAACTTTTAAAATCCAAGGAAGCGGAAAAGGCGGCAATCACAAAAAAACTTGACGATATCGCCAAGGACGTTCCGCCCGAATATATGGCAAAATACAAGGAAAAACGCAAGGATAACAAATTCCCGATTGTCTACGAGGTCGTTATCGCCAAGGACACGCACTGTTCGGCTTGCGGCACGGAGCTTTCCAAATTGCAAGTTTCGCAGCTCCAAAAGGACAAAATGATAGAGTGTGAAAACTGCCGCCGCCTTATCTTTATAAAAGAATAATTTTTGTTGATAAGTACCGTCTTAGGCTTGCTATTCGTGTTTTTTTCGGATAACCGCCTAAGGCGTTTTTTTTAGAAAACAAAATTATATGAAAGAATGTAACATGGTTGCAACCGCTTTGTAACCTATGTGCAACACATTAAAAGACAAATTCGGCTTTTTCGCGTTGACTTAAACCACCGTTTATGGTAAAATGTTTCCAGTAGCTTTTGGTGCGATTTTTTCGAACACCGAATAAATCGCGACAAAAAGAAAAAAGAAGAAAAATGCTTTTAGAGCGTTTTTAATAAAATTTTATAAGGAGATGAGTTATGAGAAACTTATCAAAAAGATTGAAAGCTTTAGCCACCTTAGTATTGACAATTTTGTTGTTATGCTCCTTTACGCTCACGTTTTTGTTTTACGGGCAAAATACGTTTGCTTATGCGGATGATACCGAGATAAAAACCGAAGAAACCGACGTTAACTTGTCGATAGATACCGAGAGGTTGATTGCTTCTACTCGCGAAGAGTATAAGGATTTGCAAGAATACGAATACAGCCCGGAAATAAAAGAGGAAATCGAGTAAACCGGTAAGACTGTCGGCGAAAGCTTGGTTGACCAAATTTGTTATTATCAACAAATGTTGGGTACTGCGACCGACCAAGAGGAAATCG
>CAKQSU010000258.1 GCA_934273135.1 uncultured Clostridia bacterium | reverse complement strand
GTGTATTCGTGTACGACCCAGCTTTCGAACCAGCAAAGCGACGGGTCGCATAGCGCGCCGTAACCGGTTACGTGTTGTTCCTCTATCATCGCGATTTCGGAGTACAGTTTGCGCCCCTCGTCGGTGGGGTAGGTGTTGCCGACGTTCATATAGAAGTTCATCGTCTGCTGTTCCGCTGCCGTGATTATGCCCGTGTGCAGAATTGTCAAGAGGTCGTCTTGCCAGAAGTTGATATAGCGGCGAACGTCGTCGTCCGGGTGTCTCGGTTCGGCAACGGTCGGTCTGCCCGGCGTTATCTCGGTGTATCCGCCCGTATAGTCGTAACCGTTGAAGCCGTTTTCCATGTCTAAAAGGTCGGAATATCGGTAAAGGTGGTCAAAGTCCTCCAAAAGCGCAAAGTTGAGCTGTGCTTTGACGAAAAGATTTTTCTCTTTTTCCGCCATTTCCGCCGTTAAGTCGACGGCGAGCTGTTCGTAGGCGATTGTCGTTTCGAGAATGTTTTCGTCAAGCGGCTTTAAGGAAGAAAGTGCTTTTTGCTGTTGCTGTTCGTCGCGGCGCACGGCTGCTAAAATGCGCCTTACGTCGTTGTTCAAACAATGTCTGTTGAATTGGTGTAAAAACCAGTTGGCTTCGAATTCCGCGCCCGAAAGCAAAATAATTCGCGTTTTCGTGTAGGGCGAAGCAGCTAACTTGTCGTACGGCGCAAGGGATAGCGCGGTCTGCTTTTCGTAAGCTATTTCGTTTGTTTTCGGTAAAACTTTAAACGGGTTCATAAAAATTCCTCCATGTGCCGTTCTTTTTTCGGCTACGGAATTTTTATGCCCGACTTAATATGCTTTTATACTTTCGCAAATAAAACTTGTTTTGCTTTTGTTCTTTCGCAAATAAAAAAGCCGCGCTGCGGGCGGCGGCAAAGAAAAGGCTGCAAACAACAAAACCCCGTATACGACAAAAAGGGCGAACGTAAAGCTCGCCCGATTGGTCTTTAATTAAAATTCGTTTGACTTGTCTTACGCGAGAGCGTTGATGCGCTTAGCAAAACCGGACTTTTTGTTAGCCGCGGTGTTGATGTGCATTCTGCCTGCGGAAACGGCGCAGTCGATAAGTTTTGCGGCGGCTTTGTAAGCTTCCGTAGCGGCAGCCTTGTCGCCGGCTTCGATAGCGGCGTTGACCTTCTTCATAGCGGTCTTGACTTCTGCGTTTGCGCTTCTGTTGCCTGCGTTCTTCTTATCGTTGACGATAACGCGTTTTTTAGCGGACTTAATGTTAGGCATTTGTTGTCTCCTTTATGGCAACGCCTTTTTGCGGGCGTTTTTTCGTATTTACCCGCTAATTTTATCATATACTTTGCCGTTTTGCAAGGGTTTTTAGTCGGATTTTACATTTTTATAAAAATAAAGTTTTATATTTTTTTATTGCTTATGCTTTTGCAAGCCGCTTTTTTGCATAATATATCGTATGGAACCTTTCAAAATACTTGTGTTCGATTCGGGCAAGGGCGGTCTTAACGTGCTTTTTCGCTTAAAAGAATGCTTTCCCGATATAGATTTTTACTATCTTTCCGACTCGAAAAACGCGCCTTACGGCATACTTTCCCGTAATAAGCTTTTCTCTCTCGCAAAAAGCCGTTTAGAGCCGTTTATCGACGGTTTTTCGGCTGTTATTCTTGCTTGCAACACGTTGACCGTCAACTGCATTTCGGCTCTTGAAAAGCATTTTAAAAAGCCTTTTTTCGGCGTGCGCCCCGACTTGGACGTAAAAAGCGGAAAAAGCTTGCTCATATGCACCGCCGCAACGAAAAAGGCGACGGAAGCCGATTTTTTTTGCGATAAAAACCTTACCGTCGTCGCACCTGAAGGGTGGGTGGAGTCGCTCGAACAAAATCCCTTCCCCGAGAACTTTTCCTTTTTCGAAAAATCTTTGCCCAAAGAAAGTTTCGATTGCGTTTTTGCCGGCTGCACTCACTTTATTTTCCTTTCCGATTTTCTGAAAAATTTTTATTATCCCGCAAAAATTTCGGACGGAACAGCCCCGCTCATCGCCGAGCTTTCTTTGTTTTTACAAAAAAACGTGGGACGGACAGCCACCGCCGCCACCAATATGGAAGTTACGAAAAAAAACTTTCTCGGCGACGATAAAACTTGTAATTTTGTAACATTTTCCAAATTAAAAGCCCTAAAAACGCACAAATGTTCTAAGATTTTCAAAAAATAATTTAAAAAATTTTCGAAAAAGTAGTCAAAAGTGGTTGATTGTGGCGCAAGGTTGTGGTATTATATATGTACGATAGCCATTAGAGTGCCAAACTAATTAATTTTTAACGGCGCAAAATTTGTAAAATCTGCGTTAAACTCACTTGTAATACGATTTAGTATGACGGCGTTCGTTTGCCTTGATTTTCCTAAATTTATCGCCGTTAAAATGCTTCGCACCTAAAAAACGTATTTTTTAGCAGATTGTTGCGAAGGT
>CAKQSU010000257.1 GCA_934273135.1 uncultured Clostridia bacterium | reverse complement strand
TTTTTGGGCTGAAATATTATTTTGACTAAGAAAAAGATAATTTGACTAAGATAAAAAAGGTGCTTAGATGTTAAAAATCCCTTTCAACGACGGTTGGGCGTACAGAAAAACGACGGAAGAAAAGTTTTTGCCTATAGCCCTTCCGCATGACGCGCAGATAAGCGAAAAGCGGTCGAAAGATGCCGACGGCGGCACTAACACCGGGTGGTTTTTGTCCTATGACTACGAGTACGAAAAGCATTTTTTCGCGCCGTGCGAGTATAAAGACAAAAACGTGTTTTTGGAGTTCGAGGGCGTTTACAGAAACGCCGAAGTTTACTTAAACGGCGAAAAGATATGTTTCCGCGCGTACGGATACACGAATTTTTACGTCGATTTGACGGAAAAACTCAAAACGGGCGAGGATAATGTAATCTCTGTAATCGCTGAAAATTCCGACCAGCCGAACAGCCGTTGGTATTCCGGCGCGGGGATTTATCGCCCGGTATACCTTTACGTTGCGGATAAAAAGCATGTTCTGCTTAACGGCGTTAAGGTGAAAACGCTTTCGCTTAACCCGGCGAAAATTCTTATAAGCGTCGCTTTGAGCGAAGCGGGCGAATTCGATTACGAGATAAAGAAAGGCGAAAGCCCGATAAAAAGCGGACGTGAAAAAACGAACGCGAACGGCTTTTCGGAGTTCGAAGTCGAATTAAAAAACGCCGAGCTTTGGAGTGAGGAAACCCCGCGATTGTACGAACTTAGCGTAAAATTTTGCGACGACGTTTTCAAGACGAATTTCGGCGTGAGAACGCTATCTCTGAGCGCAAAAAAAGGATTTGAAATCAACGGTAAAAGGGTGATTTTGCGCGGCGCGTGCATTCACCACGACAACGGAATACTCGGCGCGAGGGGGATAAAGGAAGCGGAAGAGCGCAAGATAGATTTGCTCAAAAAATGCGGTTATAACGCCATAAGGAGCGCGCATAACCCGTGTTCTAAGTTCATTCTCGACTATTGCGACAAGGTGGGAATGCTCGTTCTCGACGAATATTCGGATATGTGGTATATTCACAAAACGCAATTCGACTACGCTTCCGAGCTTGAAAAAGAATACCCCGCCGACATACGCGACATGGTGGAAAAAGATTATAACCATCCGTGCGTCATCGGTTATTCGCTCGGCAACGAGGTTGCTGAAACGTCCGAAAAAAAAGGCGTGGAATTTTTCGCAAAAATGCGCGACGAGGTTAAAAAATACGACGATACGCGTTTTGTGACCGCCGGGGTGAATATATTCTTCAACTTTTTGTATAAGCACGGCTTCGGCGTTTATTCGGACAAAAAAGCGCAATCAAACCCCGAAAAAAAAGTGGGGAGCGAGTTTTTCAATAACCTTGCCGGGATACTCGGCGCAAAGTTCATGAAGACTATGGCAAAGCTCGGCGGGTGCGACCGCGCCACGAGAGAACCTTTCGCCCGAATGGACGTTGCCGGGTATAACTACGGTATTCTGCGCTATAAAAAGGACGTGAAAAAGTACCCCGAGAGAATTATTCTCGGCACGGAAACGTTCTGCGCGGACGCTTACGAATTTATGAAAATTGCCGAAAAAACCCCTGCCGTCATAGGCGATTTTGTGTGGGCGGGAATGGATTATCTCGGCGAAGTGGGCGTGGGCGCGTGGGAGTATCCCGATTACGCGCCGAGCTTTCTGCACGGGGTCGGCTGGATTACCGCGGGCAGCGGAAGAATCGACTTAGTCGGAAACGTAGGTGGCGAAGCGGCTTATACGCGCGTTGCTTTCGGGTTGGAAAACGGACCGATTATCGCGGTTAAACCGCTCTCGGGCGCAGGGAAAAAGCACTCGCCGTCGGCGTGGAAGTTTACAAACGCCGTTAAAAGTTGGTCGTGGGACGGCTACGAGGGCAAAAAAGCCGAGGTTGAAGTGTATACGCGTTCCGAAAAGGTCGAACTTTACCTTAACGGGAAGCTGAAAGCCGCAAAAAAACGCGGCAAAGACTGTCGCGTGATTTTCAAAATTAAGTACGAGCCGGGCGAACTGACCGCTGTTTCTTACGATAAAGGCGCGGAAACCGCAAGATATTCGCTTAAAACGGCGGAGAAACAAACAATCCTTTCGCTTTCTGCGGAAAAGCCCGTAAAAAGGGGCGAGGTTGCTTTTGTGAATATTGACTTTACCGACGAAAACGGCACTGTAAAGCCGCTTGAAAGAGGCATAGTCAAGCTTGAAGTTAAGGGCGGCGAGTTGCTCGCCTTAGGCAACGCATGCTCGTATAACGAGATAGGTTACTGCGAAAACCACACCGACACTTATTACGGGCGCGCGCTCGCCGTTATCAAAAAGACGGGCGACGAATGCGTCGTGAGCGCAGGCTGTAACGAAAAATCAAGCAAAATATCGCTGTAAAGACGAAACAACACACAAAAAAACGCGGCTTTAGTGCGTCAGTAATAGGGATTATTACTGACGCACTAAAGC
>CAKQSU010000256.1 GCA_934273135.1 uncultured Clostridia bacterium | reverse complement strand
ATAATAAACTGTCCCGGCTCAGCCTTTTTCGCTATTCTCGGCGCGTAAACCGTCATTTCCGTCACGGTCGAATTAAGCGATTTTTTTGTTAAAATTTCGTTCATTGTAATATCCTTTTTGTGTAATAACGGACTTATAGCGCGACTTATCGATTATTATTCTTCTTTTTTCGCGCGTTCCGCCGTTAAAATTTTTTCTATTTTGCGCACTAAGTACGCCCTGTTGTACGACAGTTCTTTTTCTTCCTCGACGTAATCTTTAAGCTCGCGAAGTCTTTTCTTTCGTTCGTTTTCTTCCACCATGTCGATATTGTCCGTCAAGGATAAATAGTATTCCGACTGAGCCTTAGATAAAATTGTCTGGTCCAAATCTCTGTTGCGGTAATATTTTAAGATTTTGTATCGAGCCGCACGCGATTTTTCAAACGCATCTTCGGCTTCTTCAAAGCGGCGATAACGCTTGTATAAAAGCGCGAGATTACGGTATGCGTAAGATTCGTAAAGCACGCCGAAAAGCCCGTTCCTTTCTTCGTCCACCCGTTCGAATTCAAGCGCGGCGTCAATCGCGCCGAGACAGACTTCTTCTTGAAGTTCGAATTCCGTTTCGTCGTCCGCCCTGTTTGCGTAATACGCCATATCGAGGAAACAAAGCGTTGAGCGCACGGTCATTTCGAGCATAAGCCGACAGCCGTCGCCTTTCGGGAGCGAATCCGCGTCCTCAAGATAACTTTTTAAATCGTTCGAATACTTTTTGTAAAGCTTATAGGGTAAATAAACCTTGCCGTCGTCGTCTTTTTCAAGCTCGCAAATAGCTTTCAAGTAAACTAATGCGGAGTTTATGGCAAGCAACATTCCTTCATCGTCGTCAATGTCGGAATGAAGCACTTCGTCAAGATAGTCTGCCGCGGAAGCGCAATTATCGTTTAAGTACGCCGCGCGCGAATACATCATGATTATCTGCGACATTTCGTTTTCGTAATAAACGGGTGAAACAATGTGGTCGGCAATGAGGTTTTTGAGCCGCGAATAGTCGGCAACCAAGTCGATTTTTGCTTCCACAAGCCCGTTCGCCTGCTCTTTTAGGAAAAGTTCGACTATTTCCGCCGCAAGCTCCTCTTCGGTTTTGCAACCCTTTGTAATCTGCAAATCCCACGCGCCCTTCAAGTCCGACGGAGCGCATTTCGCCGCGTCGTCCATATAGACGATAAACACGCGGTTGGGCTTTAACGAACCGGTAAGAAAGCCGAGTTCGAAAAGCATATTGCCTGAAAGTATCTTTCCTCCGAGCGTTTTTCCGCACTTATTGCAGACGGAGCGCAAGTCCGGGCGGGAGGTAAAAAGCATTATCGCCGCGCTGCATGAGCGCATTTGCTTGATTATCGTGTCCCCCACGCCGTGTTCGAGCGAGCTTTCCGCCTTTCCGCCGACAACGCCGTTATAGCCGCTTTTTTTGAGTTCCGCTTTGACTTTTAAGGCAAGAGAATTGTCGCTGCTCCAGCCGATGAAAACCTTACCTTTCATTTTTTGTCCTCCTCTCCGTCATCGTCCTCGTTATCGGAAAAAGCCTTTTTAACGACTTCGTCCCCGCAAGCCATGGTAAAGCCCAAAGGAGCCATAACCCCACCGCCCGCTTCGGTCTTTTTGTCGTCCTTATTCACGGAATCGAGAATTTTTTCTATTTTTTCCACGAGATAATTTTTATCGAGCGACAAAACGGAAACTTCTTCGAGGTAGTCTTCGAGTTCGCGAAGCCTGCGTTTTCTGTCCACGCCGACGGCAAATTCGAGGTCGTCCGTCAAAGAAAGGTAATACTCCATTTTTATCTGTTCGAATATGTTTTTGTCCATATCCTTATTGCGGAAGTATTTTAAAAGTTTGTACCTTGCCGCGCGCGATTTTTCAAACGCATCCGCGGCTTTTTCGCGCCTTAACGTGCTTGCGTAATAAAGCGCGGCGTTTCTATACCCGTAAGATTCGTAAAGCGCGGCGAGCTGGTCGTTTTTATCGGGGTCGAAGGAGCGGAATTTTTCGCAAGTTTCTATGCACTTTCCGACGCAAAAATCACGGAATTCTCTGTCGGCGTCCAGTCCGGAGCCGAGATAATACATCATGTTAGCAAAAGTGAGATAGTCGTAATCGAGCATCAAAAACATACGCTTGAATTCGCCGTCTTCGAGCTTTTCCGCATCCTCTATCTGGTCAAGAAGCTTGTCCCTTATCTTTTTATAGGCGTTGCCCGGCAAGAAAAGCGTTCCCTCCGCGCCGTCTTTGTCCGGTTGAAGTTTTTCGCAAATTTCGTAATAGCAAAGAGAAGAATTTATCGCAAGTATAACGCGGTAGTCCTGCACCTCTTCGTTCCTTAATACGTCGGTTAAAAGTTGTTTTCCTTTGCCCATGACCCCGAACATATAGGTGGATTGACAATACAAAAGTATCAGTTCGGCAATTTCGCTTTCAAAATATACGGGCGCGGAACGATGAGAT
>CAKQSU010000255.1 GCA_934273135.1 uncultured Clostridia bacterium | reverse complement strand
TAAAAAGTATCAGGAAGAAAGATTTTTGGACGGAGAAGCCGGCAACGAGGCGGCAAGAAAACTTACCGAGCTCGACGCGGCGTATGAGGAAGTTTCGGATTTTAGAAAGGAGCATTCTTCGGGAGAAAACGCGAGCCTTTATAAGGAGGTCGACGCGGCGATAAAATCCGACGATCTTGCAAAAGCGCAGGAGCTTTTGGACAGTTTTAACGAAAGACCCGCCGAGTGGCATTATTTGCAAGCGGTTGTTTTCTATCGTAAAAATTGGATGAACGAAAGCAAAAAACAGCTCGAAATCGCAAAAAACCTTGATCCCGATAACGAAAAATACAAAACTACTTACGATAAGCTCGTTAAAAAAATCGAGGATGCCGGCAAAAAAGCAGACCCCGATTGGAACAGGTCCGGTTCGGGCGGCGGTACGCGCGGAAGTTACGATTACGGCGACGGAGAACCGCAGATGGGCGGCGATAGCTGTATGTCGTATTGCTGTCAGCTTTTGTGGTGCAACATGCTTTTGAATTGCTGTTGCAACAGCTGTCGATGAAGCCGTCACGCGTAGTCGCGTATTCCGCGGTTACCACGGCTCTCGCGACGGTATTTCTCATTATAGGAGAATTTTTCCCCACGCTTTCGCTTTCGGCGGCGTTCATGGCGAGCCTTGTCATTATGATTCCGCTTGCGAAAAAGACGTATCTCGGCGCGGTTTTGGCGTATATAGCGTCGGCTTTGCTTGCAATGTTGCTCGCGGGCTTTCGCTTTCAGGCGGTTTTGCCGTTTGCTGTGTTCGGCGGGCTTCACCCGATAGTCAATTGCTTTGTCGAGGATAAAAAAATAAACAAAATAATTGCGCTTGTCGTAAAGGACGCTTGGTTTGTGGGCGCGTGCCTTTTGACGTTTTTCGTCACCGATTTAACCGTCGGCGGCAACGAGTTCGTCGAAAAGCATATCGTGCCGATAATAATAATCGGCGGCGCGGTGTTCTTTGTGGCGTACGACTATATTTTTATGTTTTTCCAAAAGAAAACAAACGAAATAATCGAGCGGCTTAAATTGTA
Organism: uncultured Clostridia bacterium; assembly: GCA_934273135.1. Taxonomy (GTDB): domain Bacteria; phylum Bacillota; class Clostridia; order Christensenellales; family Borkfalkiaceae; genus UBA4636. Next base: position 1,425 of record CAKQSU010000255.1, on the reverse strand, counting down.
AAAATATGAAGAAAAACGACCTATTGACGGGTTTTGTCGATTCGTACGGAAGTGAGGGCGAGGGCGTTTTGCACGCCGAAGGCGTTTCCGTTTTCGTCCCTTACGCCATAAAAGGCGAAAAGATAACCTGTAAAATTTTAAAAGTGAAAGGCAATATCGCTTTCGGAAAAGTCGAGGAGATTTTGATAAAAAGCGATGAAAGAACGGAGCCGCGTTGCCCCGTTTTTTCTAAATGCGGCGGTTGCAATCTGCAACACGTCAAGTATGGCAAGCAGCTTGAAATCAAACGTGAAATCGTCAAAAATTGCTTCAAAAAGATTGCGCATATCGATGCGGAAGTCGAAAGCGTTTTTCCGTCCGAGCCGTACGGGTATCGTAACAAGCTTCAACTGCCCGTAAGATGCGTCAACAAAAAAGTCGTTTTAGGCTTTTTCAGGAGCAATTCTCACGACGTGGTGCCGACCGACGAGTGCGCCATTCAGGCGGACGGGGCGAAAAAGATAATAAGGTTTTTCAAGAAGTTTTTGAGCGAAAACGACCTTCCCGCCTATGACGAAAGCACGAAAAAAGGTATTTTAAAACACGTAGTAGTCAGAGGTTACGAGGGCGAATTTCTTTTTACTCTCGTCACTAAAAGCGGTAAAATAAATTGCGTTAATCGACTTATAGAGGGACTTATTGCCGAATTCGGCGAAAAAATAAGCGTTGTCAGGAACTTTAACGACGCCGATACCAACGTCATTTTGGGCGAAAAGTGCGAAGTTCTTTACGGCAGCGGGTTTATCGGCGTTTGCGAAGAAAACGTAAGGTACGAAATAGGTCCGTATTCGTTTATGCAGGTCAACAACGCTGTTAAAACAAAAATTTACGAGGACGTAGTGAGTCTTGGTAATGTAGATAAAAACACCGTCGTAATCGACGGTTACAGCGGCGCGGGCGTTATGACGTCTATGCTTGCTAAAAGAGCGAAAAAGGCGTACGGGATAGAGATTGTAAAGGAGGCTTCGTTTGCCGCCGAAAAACTGAAAAAGGACAACGGCATAAGCAATATGTTCCCCGTATGCGCGCCGTGCGAAGAGGCTCTGCCTGAGATTTTAGCCGAGGAAAAGGCGAATGGCGGCGAAACGCTTTTAGTACTCGACCCGCCCAGAAAAGGCGCGGATAGCTCGGTTATCGCCGCAATTTTGTCGTCTTTGCCCGAACGTATTATTTACGTTTCCTGTTCTCCGTCGACCCTTGCGCGCGACGCGGGGCTTCTGATAGGTTCTTTAAAGCAAGAAAACGGCAAAATAGTCAACGGAAACGTCGAAAGCGGCGCGTATAAAATAGAAACTATCCGCTTGTACGATATGTTTGCGCAGACATCCAACGTCGAAACGCTTGTCGTGTTTTCAAAAAAACTAATTAAAATTCGTTAGGGTAAGT
>CAKQSU010000254.1 GCA_934273135.1 uncultured Clostridia bacterium | reverse complement strand
CGTAAGCGGAAAGCCTTTTTAAGTATTCGCTTAAAGCTTCCCTATAATAGTTTTCCTTTATTTTGCCCACGACAACGAAATTTATCTTAACCATATTCTCTTCCCCTTATTTTACTGAAAAAAATTCGAAACCCATAAGGAAAGCGCGACGATAACCCCGGGCGCAAGATATAAAAGCCCGTCTATAAGTCGATTATCGCCTGTTTTTTGCTCTTTAACCGTTTCGTCCGTTTTGCCCGGCTTCATTATTATATAAAGCCCCGCGGCAAGGCACAAAAGCCCGCAGATTATAGAGAGCGCGAGCGCGCCGCCCGTAAAGCCGTTCCATTCCGGCGCGGCAAAACAGAGTATAAGCACGACTAAGTTATTGATAAAATGCAGTACCATTCCGGGGATTACGCTTCCGCTTTTTAATGCCACGAGCGCGAAAACAAAGCCGAGGACAAATTGATAAAGGGTTTTTGCCGGGCTGAAATGATACAGCGCGAAAAGCGCGGCGGAAAGAAGTGCGGAGCGGATAACGCCTGAAAAAGACAAGTCAAGCGCGATAAGCCCTCGGAATAAAATTTCCTCCAAAACAGCCGGCAGAACGCATATCACGAGGAAAAGCACGGCGAAAGTAAGCGGGGAAAATTCCGGCAAATCCGAAGCTTGTTCTACGTAACCCAAAAGCGACAAAAGCTTTATAAACAACGCGTTAAGGCTTGAAAAAGCGAAAAAACACCCCGCCGCGATAAGCGGCAAGGCAAGAAAATACTTTTTATCGGGAATCCTAAAAAGCGGTTTTATTTCCGCTTTGAAACCGAATTTTACTGCCATAAGCGCGCAAAAAAGCGCGACGGAGGATATTCCGTAGCTTAAATACGTATAAACGGGGCTTTGCTTAAAGGCTTCGCCCGAAGAAGAGGCTATGGCGGAAAACACGAGCATGGCGACAAGCATCGCGCCGACAACGCTCGTAAAGGTCTTTGCCCAGATATGTTTTTTGTTGATTGTTTCAGTCATTTATCCACCGCTCAGCCCGCTTTTTGCTTCTTAAAAATCAAATTTTTAAGCCTCGGGTTCTTGTTTTTTCTTTTTGTCTTTGAGCTTTTTTACCATTCCCGCCCAATCCGTCGGATGTTCTTCACCTTTTAAAAGTCGGGCGATGTTTTTTCTGTGTGCAACGTACACTTCGACAATCATGATTAAAGCGCAAACGTTCGTGAAAACGAACGCGTAAAGCGCGTCGCCCATTAGGCTCGAATGAAGCGCGTACCTTAAAAGGTTTTCTACTCCGAAGTATATAGCCGGCGGCGTTATCGCTATAAACGAGCCGACCGAGCCGAGTTTCGTTATAAAAATGAAAGCTATCGCGAGCGCACCGGCGATGAGCATTACCCACCAATTGAAAACGAACAAAACGCCGATCGTGGAAGCCACGCCTTTGCCGCCCTTAAACCCGTATATGACGGGGAAAATATGCCCCGTTACGACGAACAGTCCGGCAAGAGCCGAAGCGAACGTGCCGACAGGCAATTCGCCGCCTAAAAAAGTTGCGTTGCCGAAGCAAAGTCTGGCTATAAGCGCGGGAACGGTACCTTTTAGTATGTCGAGGACAAGCACGAGCGCGCCTATCTTTATGCCGAAAACCCTGCTCATATTGAGCGTGCCGGGGTTGCCGCTGCCTTCTTTTCTGACGTCCTTGCCGAGTATAGCCGATATAAGCACGGCGTTGTTCACGTTACCGTAAAAATAGCTTGCGACGGCTATTAAAACGAGCCACCATACGATTCCTTGAAAACTCATATCACTCTTCTTCCTTTTCTCTAAAGAATATTCTTATCGGCGTACCCGAGAAATCGAAAGTCTTTCTTATAACGTTTTCGAGGTATCTCTTGTACGAAAAATGCACCAAATCCTTGTTGTTTACGAAAATAATAAACGTCGGCGGTTCTGTTCCTTCCTGAGTCGAGTAGTAAATTTTAAGCCGTCTGCCCTTCTTTGAAGGCGGTTCGGTCATGCGCACCGCGTCGGCGACAACGTCGTTAAGCGTACCGGTCGTTATGCGGCGGCGAGCGTTTTCAAGGCACTTATTAGCGGTGTCAAGCACCTTTTCAAGCCTTTGCCCCGTCTTTGCCGAAACGTAAACGGCAACGTAATAGTCCATAAACGCAAGGTCGCAATCGAGCTTTTTGCGGAATTCTTCGACGGTGTGCGTGTCCTTTTCGACGATATCCCACTTGTTCATAACTATCACCGAGGGCTTACCTTGTTCGTGAATATAGCCGGCGATTTTAACGTCTTGTTCGGTCAAGCCCTCTTTGCTGTCGATAACAAGCAAGCAAACGTCGGCACGCCTTACGGAAGCGAGCGCGCGGATAACGCTGTAATATTCGACGCCCTCGTCTACGGCTTTCTTCTTTCTTATGCCGGCGGTGTCGATGAGCGTAAAGTTTTTGCCTTTATAGGTAAAAGGCGTGTCGATAGCGTCGCGCGTGGTGC
>CAKQSU010000253.1 GCA_934273135.1 uncultured Clostridia bacterium | reverse complement strand
GTCTATCAACGAGGACAGAACGGCTATAAAATGTTATATGGGCGATACGGGCTTGCTCATAAGCCATGCTTTCGATGAAAACGAACTTGCAGAAGAAAATTTGTACAAGCAAATACTTTTGGATAAGCTGTCGATAAACGAGGGAATGATTTTCGAAAACGCAATAGCGCAATGCCTTGTCGCAAACGGGTATAGGTTGTTTTTCCATACGGAATACAACGCGGAAAAGAAACGCAACGATATCGAAATAGATTTTTTGATTTCAAACGGCAGTAAGATAAAACAAAAATTGTTCCCGATAGAAGTTAAATCGGGAACGAAGTATACTACAAAATCGTTGGATAGATTTATTGAAAAATATCACGGTAGAATCGGGCAAGCGTATATTATTCATACGAAGAACCTTTGCGAAAAGGGAGAAGTCCTTTGTATTCCCTCGTACATGACAATGTGTTTATAATATCGGAAGTTTTGTCTGAAAGCGCACGAAGTGCATTTTCAAGAAAAACCGACGATATTTCAAACGAGAAGAGCGAAAAGTTTGCTTGTAGTCTGCAAAACAAACAAAAAAATACGGGCTGTTTTTGATAAGCAGCCCGTATTTTTTATGCCGCAAAATGCGTTTTGTCCGTGTTTTCGGCGTTTTGAAACTTGCGTATTATCCGTAAATCTACAAAAAGGAAACCCGCGTTTTATCCGTAAATCGGGGTAAAATTATCTTGCGTTTTGTCGGAAATTTTACGTCGCATAATTACCTCAATGTTAAAAAATCACGTTTTCTAAACTTTTGAAACGGCTATTTTACACGTTTTTGAGATTTTTGATATATATAATATAACACGTTTTCGATATTTTTACAAGCGAAAAGAAAACTTTTGTCATAAATATTTTTTGCGACGAATATTTAAAACAGAAAAAAGATAGTCCGAAAACGACGCTATCGGACTATTTTCTCGCTATTTTATTTTCAAAAAAGTAACGCCGTAGCCGCCGAGCTTAGCGTCGAAAACGCTTTCGGGGACGAAAAGCGTCTCGGGCGGAGCAGGTGGGTCGGCAGTTGCAAGGCAAACGTAATCGGGCGAAAACCTGTCGCCGATTATCCCTAAAAGCCCCCTCTCGTCCTTTATCCAAAGACTGTTCGGAATAACGAAAGAGAGCTTGCTTTGCCCGGCGCGGCGAAAAAGATAATTCAAATTGTCGAGCTTTTTTCTAAGATATTCCTGCTTTTCGCTAACGAGAGAGTCATAAGCATGGTCTTTGCCGTAGTCTGCGCTTTTATCTTTTCCTTTTTGTCGCGCAAAATCTTTTTGCTTTTCAGCATCTTGTAAAGTTTTATCATTTACTTTTTCACCTCTTTCAAGGGCGTAATAGTTTGTTTCGGCAACGGCGTAATCGTCGTATTCATCAGCCGTATGCTCCGCCGTCTGGCGGCGCGTCGTTTCAACATAGTTTTCATAAATTCTCTTGGCTCCTTCGTGGTTTAAAGTTTTGTCCGGACTCGTAAACAGCCTGTCATTGTCCGTAAAGCAAACGATGGCGGAAACATCGGCGGGAGAAATGGGAAGCGAAAAATTCTGTTTTTTGCCGTGTTCTCCGAAAAATTCTTTTACCTTGCCGTCGTAAATAATTATTGTTTTTTCGCACTCGGGCAAAAAGAAGTCCGTTTCGCCGTTCGCGCTTTCCGTTCGCATAATCCCCGCCGCCTCGCCCGAAGCGGTCTTTAAAACGTAAGTTTTTTTAACGACGTATCCCATTTTCGTTTACTTCTTCGATTATATCTTATGCGGAGCAGCAAAACAATATATAAAAAAGTCGCAAAATGTAAAAAATTGTTTTTTATGGCTAAACCTGCTCATACGCCTGTAAGCGGCTTAAAGGAAAGTTGCTAATGCGAAAATTTTTTCGCTTTTTGGCAATTTTTGGCGGCAAAATATGTTTTTAAGCATAATTTTTTAAAAAAGTTGCAAAAAATTGCGCTTTTGTATTGACTAAACGAATTTATAATTTTATAATATATGTAGTTGCTTTTCCGACCGGGTTTTAAGGAAAGGAAAAACAAAAAAATTAAGCAAATATTTAGAAACGGAGGATATGTTTCAAATGAAAAAAATGACTATCGACGGTAATACCGCCGCCAGCCACGTAGCTTACGCGTTCAGCGAAGTAGCTGCGATTTACCCCATTACCCCGTCTTCCCCGATGGCGGAAGTTGCGGACGAATGGTCTACGGCGGGCAGAACCAACATGTTCGGGCAGAAGCTTCGTCTTGCGGAAATGCAGTCCGAAGGCGGCGCGGCGGGCGCGGTACATGGTTCTTTGACCGCAGGCGCGTTGACGGTTACTTACACCGCCAGCCAGGGATTACTTTTGATGATTCCTAACATGTACAAAATCTCCGGCGAACTTCTCCCTGCCGTGTTCCACGTCAGCGCGAGAGCTTTAGCCGCTCATTCGCTCAATATTTTCGGCGACCATTCGGACGTTATGGCTTGCCGTCAGACGGGCTTTGCGATGCTCGCTTCCAACTC
>CAKQSU010000252.1 GCA_934273135.1 uncultured Clostridia bacterium | reverse complement strand
GTGTTTATACCGTATATTATGCATAAATATTAGTTTTTAATTTTTGTTTTTATTTGCGGACAAAGGAGAAAAAAATAAAAAAACAAACATTCGGATAAAAAAATTATTAGAATTATCTTTTAGCGGTGGACAGCCTGACGTGAAAAAATATTGACAAAATACGCTTTGTAACACGAAAAAAGAGCAGCATTGCGGCAGATATATTCAAAATAACGATATTTTAACACGAAAGCGTGTCGAAAAGTAAATTTTTAACGATTTTTGAACGGATTTTTAAAAACAAACGATATAATGTTGTCCGCCATTCGCGGACAGCTTTAAGCGGTACGCGGACGATTTTTTTCGTTCTTTATTTCGGACGGTAAAAAATATTCCGACTGTTTATCGGCGATTTTTTATGCAGACCGCAAAAAAAATCGCCTCGCGCTAAGCAAGACGAATTTTTGCGTGACGTTTTAATTTTTGTCGTTCAAAACGTCGTTCAGCTTATCTATGGTTTTCAAAGAAGTTTCGGGATAATCTTCAAGCGGGAAAGTCAAGCCTAAATCGCGGTACTTGGACTCGCAAAGCTTGCTCATAGGCAAAAACTCGACTTCTTTGACGCAAGAATGTGTTTTTTTCAGCTCGATGAGCCTTAAAACGTTGGCTTCGTCGTCGTTCAACCCCTCGACGATGACCTGGCGTATGCGGGTATACACGTTTTTCTTTTCTAACGCTTCCAAAAAATCAAGTGCGGCGCGATAGGAAAGACCGGTATACTTCAAATATTTTTCCTCGTCGGTGAACTTTATGTCAAGAAGGCAAAAATCGGTGTAGTCGAGCAAGGCTTCGACCTGCTCGTTTAAAAACGCGCCGGAAGTGTCGAGACAAGTGTTCAAGCCGCTCGCCTTCGCCCTTTTGAAAACTTCCGTCACGAACTCTGCCTGCATAAGGGGTTCGCCGCCCGAAAGGGTTATTCCGCCGAGCTTGCCGAAGTATTCGCGGTATCTGAGCGCGTCGGCGACAAGAGCGGAAGCGAGAATTTCCGTTCCGCCGCTTTCGGAACGCGTTTCTATATTGTGGCAGTACGCGCATTTCAAGGGGCAGCCTTGCAAAAAAACAACGTATCTAAGCCCCGGTCCGTCGAGAAAGCCGAGGGTCTGGACGGAGCTTATTTTTCCGATTACGTCGCTGTTCATAGGCTTTCTCATAAGCTTTCGTGGAAGGTGCGCGAGATGACTTCGCGCTGTTGCTCTTTGGAGAGTTTGTAAAAATTGACGGCGTAGCCCGACACGCGAATGGTGAGGTTCGGGTACGCTTCGGGGTCTTGGTAAGCTTTGATGAGCGTTTCGCGGCGCAAAACGTTTACGTTGAGATGATGCGCGCCCTTCTTGAAAAATCCGTCGAGCATGCAAACGAGGTTTTCCGCGCGTTCTTTTTCGTTTCTGCCGAGCGTATCGGGGGTTATGGAGAAGGTGTCGGAAATGCCGTCGCGGCAGTCGGCGTACGAGAGCTTGGCGACCGAATTAAGGGAAGCAAGCGCGCCGCGCTTTTCGCGGTTATGCATGGGGTTTGCGCCGGGCGCGAAAGGCTTGCCCGCCTCTCTGCCGTCCGGGGTTGCGCCCGTATGTTTGCCGTACATTACGTTGGAGGTTATGGTGAGAACGGAAAGGGTGTGTTCCGAGCCGCGGTACGTTTTGGTCTTTCTTAAATTTTCTATCGTCATCTTCGTCAAAAGCTTGGCGATATCGTCTACCCTGTCGTCGTCGTTACCGAACGAAGGGAACTCGCCGTCAACGATAAACCCGTCTATAAGCCCGTTATCGCCTCTTTTTACCGTAACACGGGCGTACTTTGCAGCCGAAAGAGAGTCGGCGGCGACGGAAAGCCCGGCTATTCCGAAAGCCATAAAACGATGAATTTTTGCGTCGTGCAAAGCCATTTCCAAAGCTTCGTAAGCGTACTTATCGTGCATAAAATGTATGACGTTCATCGTGTTGACGTAGAGCTTTGCAAGCCATTCGAGATATGTTTTAAACCTCGAAAAAACTTCGTCGTAAACTAAAACTTCCTTATCGTAAGCGGGCATTTGCGGACCGATTTTTATGCCGGTCGCCTCGTCCGTTCCGCCGTTTAAGGCAAACAACAAAAGCTTGGGAAGATTGCACCTTGCGCCGAAAAACTGCATTTGTTTGCCGAGCTTCATTGCCGAAACGCAGCAAGCGATGGCGTAATCGTCGCCGTAAACGGGGCGCATTACGTCGTCGTTTTCATACTGCACGGAATCGGTGTCGACGGACAGCTTTGCACAAAAAAGTTTGAAATTTTCCGGCAGATTTTGCGACCACAAAACAGTCAGGTTAGGCTCAGGCGCGGGACCTAAGGTGTAGAGAGTGTTTAAAATTCTGAAAGAAGTTTTCGTAACGAGCGTTCTGCCGTCCTCGCCCATTCCGCCCACGCTTTCGGTAATCCACATTGGGTCGCCGCCGAAAAGCTCGTTGTACTCGGAAGTGCGAAGATGACGGGCAAGACGAAGCTTTAAGACAAAATC
>CAKQSU010000251.1 GCA_934273135.1 uncultured Clostridia bacterium | reverse complement strand
TACTCGGCGCACTGAAAACAACCGACTTCGACTTTAATCTTACCCGTCCGATTTTCCCGGGGGCAAAATATGTTTACCCTTTGCCGCAAGACAAGATAAACGCTGACGAAACGGAAAAAATACGCGCGGCTTTATTTTCTTACGACGGAGAATTGGAAGGTTTTATTTTTAACAAATTAAAGGGTGTTTCAAAACCCACGGCAGATGAAATAGCTTTTAGGTTTTTCGAAAAATTCAATATTACGCGTGACGTAAAAAACTTTAAAATCGACGATTTTATCACGTTTTATCAAAATTTTTACGAATGTGACGACTTTAAGCCGAACGTTGTGAAAGACGAAAATTATTCCGACTTTTTTATACTCGATTATAAGACTATAGGGAAGAACAAAACGTATTTTAACGATATAAATTCCGCCATAGATTACTACTTTTTACAAAAAGAAGCAAAGGCGGCTTTTTCCGCAAAAAAGAGAAAATTAACCGACGTCACTAAGTCGCACTTAAAGAAATTAGAAAAAAAGCTGCAAACGTTCAATGAAAAAATCCTTTCGGCTTCGACTGCGGACGAACTGAAAAAGAACGGCGAACTTATAATCGCCTACTTATATAAAATCAAGCCCGGCGACGAAGTTTTAGTTGCCGAGGACTACACGAAAGAAAATTACCCCGAAGTAAAAATCAAGCTCGACAAAAACTTAACCCCGCAGGAAAACGCCGAAAAGCTGTTTAAGCGTTACGCAAAACTCAAAAAAACAGTAATCGCAACCGAGCCGCAAATAAAGGAAACAAAAGAACAAATCGTGTACTTTGAAAGTATTATAAGCGATATCGAAAGAGCCGAAACAACCGAGGATTTCGACGACTTAACCGAAGAGCTTATCGCCGCTTCGCTTATCCCGGAGCAAAAACAGCAAAAAAACGAAAAGAAAAAGAAATCGCCTTTCAGAAATTTTTATTACGGCGGATTCGAAATCTCGGCGGGCAGAAATAACGTTCAGAACGACAGGCTCGTAACGGAAGCCGAGCGCGCGGATATCTGGCTACACACAAAAAACTACCATTCGAGCCATGTCATAATCCGCACTAAAGGCGAAAAAGTACCGGACAACGTTCTGCTTTTCGCCGCTCAAATATGCGCGTATTACAGCAACGCCAAATCGGGAGACAAAATCCCGGTAGACTACACGCTGAAAAAATTCGTAAAAAAGCCCGCGGGCGCACCGCTCGGCAAAGTTTATTATACGGAGCAAAAAACGTTGCTTGTCACGCCCGACCCTCACACCGAAAACGAAAAAAGATAAACGAAAAAAGATAAGCAAAAAACTGTTTGGCTTTCAACCGAGAAAACCGAACAGTTTTTATCGTTAAAAATGTTTTTTTATCAATTCATTGCGATATTCTTTAAACTTTCGTAACGTTCCATGGCGATTTTTTTAACCGTTTCCATATCTTCACCCGATAAAAACGCCTCGTCCGCAACTTTTTTCGCAAGGAATATTGCCGCAGAAGAATACTTCAAGTTGCCGAGATCCCGCATAAACTTTCCGCTCTGCCTTACGCCTATAAAGTCGCCTCCCCCGCGCTCCTGAAAATCGCTTTCCGCAATCTTAAATCCGTCGGAATTGTTTTTTAAGGTTTTCAACCTTTCTATAGACTTTTCGTTGTCGGTATCGCTCAACAGAAAGCAGTAGCTTTTTAAATGGCTTCTGCCGACGCGTCCGCGCAACTGGTGCAACTGAGAAAGCCCGAATCTGTCCGCGCCGTAAATTACCATAACCGTTGCGTTAGGCACGTCAATGCCGACTTCTATAACCGTTGTGGAAACAATTCCGTCAAGCCGTTTTTCCTTAAAATCCGTCATAACGGCGGTTTTTTCGGCTTCTTTCATTCTTCCGTGGAGAAGTCCGAGTTTTAATTCCGGCATCGCCTTTGAAAGTTCGTCGAAAATTTCGGTAACGCTTATAACGGAGCCTTCCTCGTCGCCGTCTATTTTAGGACACACAAAATAAGCTTGTCTGCCGTTTTTAATTTCTTCCCGCACAAATTCAAGCATTTTTTTATACTTTGCTTTCGAAACGATTCCCGTTTGAATTTCCTTTCGGGACACGGGCTTGTCAAAAATAGTCGTAATATCGAGGTCTCCGTAAAAAACGAGCGAAAGCGTGCGCGGAATAGGAGTCGCGCTCATAATGAGAACATCCGGGCTGTCGCCTTTGCCGACAAGCGCGCTTCTTTGAGCAACGCCGAAACGCTGTTGTTCGTCGCAAACACATAAGGAAAGCCTCTTGAACTCTACGTCGTCTTGTAAAACCGCGTGCGTACCGACGACGATATCGACTTGTCCGCTTTTTATCTGAGCTTTTAAGGCGGATTTTTCCTTAACCGGCGTGCTTCCGCTCAAAAAAGCAATCTTGTATTCGGGCAAATATTTTGATATAATCGAATAATTTTGCTTTGCGAGAACTTCCGTAGGAGCGAGCATTACGGCTTGCATTCCACTTTTCACGGCGATAAAGATAGCTGTAAGAC
>CAKQSU010000250.1 GCA_934273135.1 uncultured Clostridia bacterium | reverse complement strand
ATTTCGTCGCCCTCTTTTGCCACGGGGTCCACGCCGTAAGCCATATCGGCTTTCATTACGGCGTTGTCCGCTCTCATTTTAACGGGCTTCGGGTAAGTGCCTTGCCAGTCTTTACGCGTCAAGTACGTTATGTGTTGGTCTGCGGTGCCTTCGTAAAGATTGATATCGGCATTATCGAAAAGGTTGGTTACGTTATATCCCGTTGCCGTGGACTTGGAATATTTTTCGAAGTCGTCCGCCGCGACGAGTTCCTTTTTGGCAAGCTTACTATCCCCGTTATAATCCATTCCGTCGGCAGTGGTTTTACCCTTTGCCGCAAGGATATTGTTGAGCGCGTCGTGCGAGCTTTTGCCGACCGCAAAATAGTAGTCGCCCGCTTCCAAAATGTAAGTCTTATATCCGTAGGAATCGTAAGTTCTCATTTCTTCCGCTTTAACGGTTATTTTGACTACTTCGCTGCCGCCGTTCGCTTTGAGCGTGGAAGTTTTGTTAAAGCCCACGAGTTCGACGGAAGATTTTTCTATTCCTTTTTCCTTGTCGTAGGAAGTGTACGGCTTTTGCAAGTATACCTGAACTACTTCCTTGCCGTCCGCATTGCCGGTATTTGTTACTTTTACGCTTATTTCGTAATTTTCTCCTTTCTTTTCCACCTTATAGTCGGAATATTCGAAAGTCGTGTAAGAAAGACCGTAGCCGAACGGGAAAGCGACTTCATCCGTATACTTCCAGTTGCCGCTGCCCGCTTTAACGCCCGCGTTGCCGCTTGCGTTGCCTTGAGCTAAAACTGCGTCCTCGTATCTCGTTTCGTAGTAGCGATAGCCGAGGTAAATGCCTTCCGAGTAAACTATATACTTTGTGTTCCAGGTATAGGTGTGCGACGGGTTTACGCCGTCCTGACCTTCAAAGGTAAAGTCGCCGAAGTTTTCGGTTGCCGGCGCGGAGTAGTTGTCGTAAACGTAAGTGTCTACGAGTCTGCCGCTCGGGGTAATTTTGCCCGTGAGCGCGTTTGCAATCTGCTTAAACCCGGCGTTTCCGCCCATGCCTACCCACAGGCAAGCGTCGATATCATAGTTTCTGATAGATTTGAACTGAACGGCGTTCGCGGAGTTGATGAGAAGAATTATCTTCTTTATTTTTTTCTGTTCCTTTGCCGTTTTGAGCGCGGAAAGAACGGTAATTTCGTTAGCCGACAAATCGAGATAGTTGCCGTCGACGCAGTCGTCGCCTTTGTACGCGCCCGCGCCGTCGTCAAAATCGAGGTCAAGCGTTTCGCCGCCGTAACGCTGGATTATCATGACCGCCGCGTCTTCGTATTCCGCGTAATTGTCGGTTACGTTACCGGCTTTCGTCGCGTTGATTTCGTTCCAGGGCATTTCGTTTATACGCGCTTCCTGATAGTTGATGTCGGGCATTTCGATTTCCTTGTTGGAAACTTGCTTCATGCCGTACTTTGAAGAGAATAGGTAAGCCGTTTCAAGCCCTTTAAATACTTGTAGGTTTTGGCTTCTCAGTTCCTGCGCAAGCGTCGTATCTATGCCGTTTTGCGGGTTGAGATACCCGGAACCCGTACCGGTGTAAAAATATTTGTTTTTGAGCTGAGCCATGCCGAAAACGCCTATCTTCGCGTTCTCTTTGAGCGGCAAAGCGTTGTCGTTATTCCAAAGTAAAACGGTGCTTTCGCTTGCGGCTTCTTCGGCAACCGCCAAGGAATTGGCTCTCATTGCCTTGTCGTTATAGCTTCCGTCGGCGTTATAATAGTCGGACGGAACGTAAATAGGAGCTTCGGTAGAATCGTCCACGTCGACTTTAATCATAGTGGAAATGCCGAGCGCGTCGTTAATGTTGCCCGCGTATTGATTTGCAACGCTCGCCCCGACGTAAACTATAACCGTGAGTATCGCCATAAATACGCTTATGCCGCCCCAAATCGTTTTGTCGAAGAAAGACTTAATAAACCCTTTGCCCGCCTTTACGCTATGTTTTTCTCTTGTTTTTATAAACATAACGATTGAGCCGACAAGCCCTATAAAGCAAACGACATCGAGAATAAACATAAGCGTTTGATACCATTCGCCGAAAAGCGTAGCGTGAGCGTTGATAGCTTGCGCTATCTGCTCCAAAATTACGTATGAAACGATTACGCCGACCGTCAGATAAATAACGGCGAGCGCAAAAGCCCATATCGCGATTTTAAAAATGTTGTTTTTGCTTTGCATGGATAACCTCCGTTTCTTCTTTTTAGCCTTTTTAGGCATTTTTGATTAGCCTTTCAAGGCTTTTTTAGAACGGAAACGCAAAACTTTTTCCGCCCGAAAAGAGGATACGACAAAATCCGCGCGCCGTCAATCGAGTATGCGTAAGTAGTCGCCGAAATTGCGTAAAGTGCAAAAAAGAGAGAAAAAGCCGCTTTAAAAAAGCTCTCTTTCTCTCTTTTCGTTTTTTTTCGTATTAGCGAGCGGCAGACACAGGGAAAACTATATCGAGCGTGAAAACGCCGCTTTCTGCGCTCATGTTCATGTATCCGTTGTATTTTTTGACGA
>CAKQSU010000249.1 GCA_934273135.1 uncultured Clostridia bacterium | reverse complement strand
AAGAGCCTACCGTCGAAAGCTTCTTTCTCAGATAGGAAATGTACGCCCAAACGACGTTTAATTCCGACTCGCTGTCGTACCCCCAGATTTTCTCCATAAATCTCTCGGTGGAGATGAGGTTGCCCGGCTTAATCATGAGCATTTCCATCATCTGGAATTCCTTGTTAGAGAGGCGGAACGTTCCGCTCGGTCCGGTGAGTTCGAATGTCGTACGGTTTAACGTGATGTCGCCGAACGTCAAATCGGGCGTAACGGGGTCGGTTTTTCTTCTGAGCATCGCTCTGATGCGCGCCAAAAGCTCGGGCGTGTTGAAGGGCTTGGAAAGATAATCGTCCGCGCCGCTGTCAAGACCGGTGACTTTGTCGTCCGTTTCGGACTTAGCCGTGAGAATAAGCACGGGGATGTTTATGTTTTCGCTTCTTGCGGTTTTAAGAACCGTAAGCCCGTCCATTTTCGGCATCATAATGTCGAGTATTGCGCCGTCGTAAAGACCTGTTCTGAGGTATTCAAGCGCAGTTTCGCCGTCAAAAACGGCGTCTACGGAGTAATTGTTGTGTTTAAGAATAGCTACCAAAGCTCTCGAAAGTATAACTTCGTCTTCTGCAAGCAGTAATCTCATTGGGAAACCCCCTTTAATTTGTTAAATTTATTATATAATGATTAGTTAAACCTTACTTTAAATCGCGCTTAGCCGATTTTTCTTCCTTTTCGGCAGCAAGCTGTTCGTCCGTTTTATATATTTTTTCGGGGTCTGCGATTTTTTTGTAGAACCAGAATTTTGCCGCGCAGAAAAGCCCTATGCCGAGAAGAACCATTCCTATCGACCAAAATTGAGAGGGTGAAAGCGCGCCTATGAACTTACCTCTGTCGTCGCCTCGGATAAACTCTATCAAAAACCTGAATACGCCGTACGCGACAAGGTAAAGGCTTAAGTTGTATTTGAATTTTTTCTTTAACACGAGGTAGCTTGTTATTCCGAACATTATAAAGAGGAAAGCCGCTTCGTAGAGCTGAGTGGGTAAAACTTTGTCGGCTATGTTCGGGAACTTTAAGCCGAACGTATCGTTCTTAATGCCGTAGCAGCAGCCCGCAAAAAAGCAACCTATGCGACCGAAGCCGTGGGCAATATAGATTGCGCACGGGATAGCCGGCATAATCTGCCATAGTCCGTTGTTGAATTTTTTTCTGAACGCAAAGTAGAGGATAAGGAACACCGCCGCGCCGCCGATAAGCCCGCCGAGGAAGGTGAAGCCTTCTCCTATTTTAAATCCTGCGTCCGGGTTTTCGAGCCAGTTGTAAAACGCCTGAACGAGAGTAGCCGCGCCGAATCCCAAAACTATCGCGCCGACGGCTACGTAGAAAATGAAATCGACAAAGTTGCTCGTTACGTTAAGCCGCTTTGAATAAAAGAACAAAACGCCGAACGCGCAAAGCAACCCCACCGCAATCATAACGCCGTACATATGCACGTCTAAAAAAATCGCGTCGGGTAACATAATTGCCTCCTTGCGCCGAAACAACTTTTTCTTGCGAAAAGCACTCGATAAAAAAGCTCGCGACGCATTTATTATAATTATTATACTTGCGCGGCGAAAAAAAAGCAACTTTTAAAAACTCTAATATAAAAATTCTTGCTCGGTCAAACAAAATTTAATCGGTTTTTTCAAATAAGAGACAATTGTTTTTGCAATTCCGGAAGTTTTTTGTCGAAAAAGTTTTTTGCCGGGCGCAAAAAAAAGAAAAACGGAAAGGCGAAAAACGCAGAGTGTTAAATATATATTATATAATATGAAAGGCGAGGAGTGTTTTTTAGCCGATGGCGATTAACCGGCTTTTTATCAAGGGTTTTGCGGAAAGCGCGGAAAACTCCGATTATGGGGAAAGCGGGCGAATAGTGCCGAAAACAAGCCGGACACACAATATATGGTGGGTCGAAAATAAAAATAAAAAAACTTTGAAAAAATCTTGAAAAACTTTGAAAAAACAGTTGACAAAAAGTCGAAAATGTAGTTTAATAGGCACACTCACCTCGAGCGAGACGTCAATTCAATCGTTGAAAGGCTTTTGTCGGCACGGTCCGGCGGGTGCTTTTCGGTCGGGAACAAGGAGCGAAAAGTTCTTTTAAAACCGCGAAAAAAAGATTGAAAAAGTTTTTTAAAAAAAATCGAAAAACTTTTGAAAAACAGTTGACTTCCCCTTAAGGATGTGGTATTATATGTAAGCTGTCACGAAAGAGGCGGCACTCATTGAGCGGTTTGCTCAATCAATTGTAGATTAAAAACTGAATAGAAGGAAATGAATTGATTCATTTGTAATAACAATGATGAAAAAGTTTCTGTCAATAATTTGAGTATTTTATGTACCAAATAAAAACAGTCAGCAATAACGAAAAATAGTTAGAGCAGCAGGGTTACGAAAGTAACTCGGCTTTAAAGAATTTAAACTCAAGAGTTTGATTCTGGCTCAGGACGAACGCTGGCGGCGTGCTTAACACATGCAAGTCGAACGAAGTAAGAGAGCTTGCTTTCTTACTTAGTGGCGGACGGGTGAGTAA
>CAKQSU010000248.1 GCA_934273135.1 uncultured Clostridia bacterium | reverse complement strand
ACATGCCGCATTCCAAATCTGCTTTTCAAATCCAATATCCGCAGTGTTTTTATCTGCCATTTTATCTGCCTCCCCATCCTTTTATTCACTCAAGAAATTATGTTAATTATACCCAATGAATTGTCGAAATACAATATTTTTGTATTATTACAGATTTTTACGGGGAATTATTTGTATTTACTCATTTCCAATTAGAAAACGCACTCTCATAATTGCTCAGATATGTATACGGAATCTGGATTTCATCATCCGTCTGTGTATAATCAGAGGAAGAAATCGGAATCGGATTGCAACCACCACCGCTTTCGCCGATCTGGTCAATCGCAAACTGGCTTCCCTCCGGTGCATCAATCACCCACTCTACCGGCATACCTGCCTGCACCGTAGAAAGTGTGTAGCTTTTGTTAATTATTTTCTGTGCAAAAATGCGACTTTACACATGCTTTCAAATTCGCATACGCATGCGTTTTCTCCATTGCAAGCCGCTTTTCTTCCTCTGTGCAGGCAGCGCTTGCCGCATAGCACTCGGCAAATACACCACTGTCGATACACACTTGTACATCTGCACCAAAACATCCTGCAAATGCATAGACGGGCACTTTATACGACTTCGCTATCCGCGCTACGCCAATCGGTGTCTTCCCCATCAACGTCTGCGCGTCTAATTTTCCCTCTCCAGTAATAACTTCGTCTGCTGTTTTAATTGCCTGCGCAATCTGTATCTCATCTAATACGATGTCTATGCCTGGTTTTAATACTGCATGTAAGAACATCAGACATGCATAGCCTAGACCTCCAGCCGCACCTGCACCGGGTATCATGCGGTTTTTTACTTGACTCTGCCTGTCGTTTTTTTCAACGTTCTTGCCCGCTTCATCATTACCAATCTGCTGATTTTCCATCAGAGTAGGATTTTTCCGGTACATATCTTCCACAATATCAGCATATCGGTTCATCGCCGCATCCATCTCCTGTACCATCTTCGCATCTGCACCCTTTTGTGGGGCAAAGACGGCACTGCACCCCTGCGCACCGACCAGTGGATTCGTCACATCGCATGCAATCCGGAACGCACACAAAGCAAGCTCCGGCAATACATCCTCTGTCGTAATTGACCGCACCTGCGCCAGTCCCTCCGCGCCATAACCGACTTCCTTTCCTGCTTCGTCAATGAAATGAAATCCAAGTGCCTGCAGCATTCCGATTCCAGCATCATTTGTTGCACTTCCACCAATTCCAAGGATAAATTTCCGGCAGCCACATGCAATGGCATCGCAAATCATCTCACCAACTCCGTAGGTCGTTGTATGCATCGGATTTCTTTTTTCTTCCGGGACAAGCGGTAATCCGGCTGCCTGCGCCATCTCCAAAACTGCAGTCCTTTCTCCTGCCTGTCCATAGATTGTGTACCATGCCTGGACTTCCGTTCCAACCGGTCCGGTCACAGAGATTGTCCGTGCCTGCACATGCTCTTTTCCGAAAGTGAGTGCTTCCACCGTGCCTTCCCCACCATCAGCAACCGGAAATATCTGCACATCAAAGTCCGGATAATTCTCTAAGATTCCATCTCTGACCGCATTTCCTGCTTCTAGTGAAGTAAGGCTTCCCTTGAACGAATCCATCGCAACGACGATTTTTTTTTGACTATTTCTGTTATTAAAATGATTCACCATGTTTATTTTTCCCTCTGTCAAGTTCTTACTATGTCATATATAAATTGATACTATATCTGTATATCCACAAGCAATTCCCATACATCAATCTTTGCCTGTCAACTACAATTACCTACTTCACATTTTATCACATATCTGCTATGATGAACTACAGATTTATTGGATGTATTTGTAAGATAGGATGGGACTTATATGAACTGTCAAAAATCATATCGCAGATTGCTTAATTTCATTATTTCCATCGTAATTCTGTTTTCTGGTCTGTACTTTAACCAGACGGAAGCGGATGCTTTTTTTGATGCCGGAAAACCAACATCACAGTCGACAGTCAGTGACGTTGAACTGCCAATCTCAGCAAATACACAGATTAATACAACCGAGCTTCTCCTTGCTTCGAGAACTTCCTATATAAAGAAGACAAAGCAAGAACCTACTCAGTCAGAAACATTGATCCGTTTTATCGTAGCATTTACAGATACGCAAGATCTGGCTGTCTCTCACTATGCTGTTTTTTCAGATTCGATTCTATGTAAAACCGTTCTCAGCCAGCGGATGATCCTGTGTTATATCCATGCTCAGGATGGAAAAAAATCCAACTATTTTTCAGTTTAATCAAGACTATAAGTTGAGCTATGGATTCTCATAGTTTTCTTTGCGTACCTAAAAATTGAAAAATGGAGGACATAATCTATGTTTATGAATATTCTTGTTGGTATTATGGCTGCAATTGCAATTTTTGCCGGAGTCTGGGGTTTCTGGGTAGATCACAGAAAGGATAAGAATCTAACAGATGAAACATCTGCTGCAGGCAACGCAGATACAAGCAGTAAAAACTAAACAAAGTAACACGAAATGCCGGGACAGACATCCCGGCATTTTCTT
>CAKQSU010000247.1 GCA_934273135.1 uncultured Clostridia bacterium | reverse complement strand
TTTATAACCTCTGTCTCTGCCGACGGTGATTTCCATATCGAGTACGGCGCCTTTGTCGAGCGTACAGATATACGCATCCTTGTTAAGAACTTCTACTTCCATATCCGACGCGATGTCGCCTGCAACTACTATTGCGGGACCCGTCTTATAAAGCCTTAATACTTTTTTGAAATCGGAAGCCGTGCTGGTGGTTTTAAACGCTATGCCCTTAATATTCAATATTATTTCGGTAACGTCTTCTTTCACTCCGGGCACTGTGGAAAACTCGTGTTTGACAATGCCGTTTGCGAACTTAATCCCCTGCGCCGCCGCTCCCGGAAGAGACGATAAAAGCGTTCTTCTGAGTGCGTTTCCGAGGGTTAAGCCGAAACCCTTTTCAAGGGGTTCGGCAACTATCTTCGCATATGTTCTGTCATCGCTTTCTACAGTCACTATCTTGGGCGTTTCTATTTCCATCATAGAAAAATATACCTCCTGATTATTTATTATGGTATATATTACTTAGAATACAACTCGACAATCATCTGTTCGTTAATCTGCGAATCAATATCCTCTCTCGTCGGAAGTGCAAGAATTTTTCCTTCTAACTTTTCAGTGTCGAAGTCAAGCCACTTGGGCATTTTGGAACTCTTTGCAGAGTTTTTTAAAGCCTCGAAATAAGGAGAAGATTTCTTTCCTTCTTTAACGGAAATAACGTCTCCGACCTTAACCTGGAAGGATGCTATGTCAACGGGTCTGCCGTTTACGTTGAAGTGTGCGTGAGTTACAAGCTGACGCGCCTGGCTTCTCGAAACCGCGATTCCCATTCTGTATACCACGTTGTCAAGCCTTCTCTCGAGAAGAATAAGCATGTTTTCACCCGTGATACCTTTCATTCTGTCGGCTTTCTCGTAATAATCTCCGAACTGGGATTCGAGTATGCCGTAAATTCTCTTTGCCTTCTGTTTTTCACGAAGCTGAAGTCCGTATTCCGAAACCTTCTTTCTGTCTGCTCCGTGCTGTCCGGGAGCTACGGGTCTTCTTTCGAAAGGACAAGAAGTTTTGTAGCATTTGTCGCCTTTTAAGAATAACTTACCGCCTTCGCGTCTGCACAAGCGGCACTTTGCGTCTGTATATTTAGCCATCGCTTATTTACCTCCCTATTAAACTCTACGACGTTTCGGCGGACGGCATCCGTTGTGAGGAATGGGGGATACGTCCTGAATGAGCGTAACTTCCAAGCCCACGTTTCCGAGCGCTCTGATTGCCGACTCTCTGCCCTGTCCGGGGCCTTTTACATAAACTTCGACAGAACGAAGTCCGTGTTCCATTGCAGCCTTAGCAGCCGTTTCCGCAGCCTGCTGAGCCGCAAACGGAGTGCTTTTTCTCGAACCTTTGAAGCCGAGCGCACCCGCACTGCAGTGAGCTATGTCGTTTC
This sequence comes from uncultured Clostridia bacterium, assembly GCA_934273135.1. Lineage (GTDB taxonomy): Bacteria > Bacillota > Clostridia > Christensenellales > Borkfalkiaceae > UBA4636. Next base: position 1,139 of record CAKQSU010000247.1, on the reverse strand, counting down.
CGTTTGTATCGGTAACGGTTACGATGGTGTTGTTAAAGGAGGATTTGATATGAACCTGACCTTTGTCTACGTTTTTAGATTCTTTACGTTTTTTAACGACTTTCTTTACAGTAGCCATTTCTGTTTACCTCCCTTTATTATTTGCTTGCGGTCTTCTTCTTTGCGACCGTGCGACGCGGACCCTTTCTGGTTCTCGCGTTTCTCTTCGAACTCTGTCCTCTTACGGGCAAACCTTTTCTGTGTCTTACGCCGCGATAGCAACCGATTTCCATAAGTCTCTTGATGGAAAGGGATACTTCGCTCTTGAGTTCGCCTTCTACTTTAAGGTGATGTTCGATGTATTCTCTGAGTTTTGCAACGTCGTCTTCCGTAAGGTCTTTAACCCTTGTGTCGGGGTTGACGCCTGTTGCCTGTAAAATCTTAGTTGCCGTAGGTCTGCCGATACCGTATATATACGTGATACCGATTTCTACGCGCTTTTCTCTTGGTAAATCTACGCCGGCAATACGAGCCATTTTGTATATCCTCCGAATTTTTTAAAATTTGTTTTTTTGTGTTTCGGTTTCCCGAGAATTGAAAAGTAATTAACCCTGTCTTTGTTTATGGCTCTTGTTCTTGGAGCAGATAACCATAACCTTTCCTTCTCTCTTAATGACTCTGCACTTATCGCACATAGGTTTCACTGATGGTCTTACTTTCATTTTTTAGATCCTCCGATTTTAAGTTTAAATTAACAAAATTGTCAGTTTTTGCTACGCCAGACTATCCGACCTTTTGTCAGATCATAAGGGCTCATTTCTATCTTTACCGAGTCGCCCGGAATTATCTTGATGTAATTCATGCGAAGCTTCCCCGAGATATATGCCGTTATCACATAGCCGTTGGTTAATTTCACCTTGAACGTCGCGTTGGGTAACGCTTCTTCGATAACGCCTTCCGCCTCTATAACGTCGTCTTTAGACACAGTTTGTTCCTCCAATTTTATTTTGGGGCTTTCGCCCGTTTCAAACGCCGCTTCCAGCTTCTTCCTTTAAAGTTAAAAAGTTTACACTTTTTACCATCAGATTTTAGCGACGCTTTATTTCGGTTTTACTGCTTTATAACGTCAGTATTTCTACGCCGTTATCACCGATCAGAAC
>CAKQSU010000246.1 GCA_934273135.1 uncultured Clostridia bacterium | reverse complement strand
AATTTTTCATCCTATTCGATTATTATAATAAATAAGACTGGGAAAAATCCTCAGTGGAATAAATTGCAGCACTGTGTTAATATAGAAGAAAATTGTTCTTATTTATTGGCAACGCAAAATCGCAGAAAGGACGGCTGGCTTATGGGAATCTACCTGAATCCGGGAAATAATAAATTCAAAAGAGCGGTGAATTCGGATATTTATGTGGATAAAACGGGATTAATAAAATATACCAATAGTATTGTTAATACAATGCAGTCCTGTGTATGCGTCAGCAGACCGAGGCGTTTTGGAAAGTCTATGGCAGCAGATATGCTTACGGCTTATTACAGTAGAGGCTGCGATTCAAGAGAACTCTTTTCCAGTCTGGAAATTGCCCAGGATGAAGGTTTTGAGGAGCACTTAAATAAATACGATACTATTTTTCTGAATATGCAGGAATTTCTGAGCAGAAGTTCAAATGTGCAGGAACTGTTGGAGCGAGTAGAAAACAAAGTAATCCGTGAACTGAAGAAACAGTACCATGATGTGGAATTATATGATGAAAATGATCTGGCAGAAACCATGCAGGATATTTTTGCGGAAAGTGAGTGCACTTTTGTGGTTATTATTGATGAGTGGGATTGTATTTTCCGGGAGTTCAAACATGATAAGGCTGCGCAGGAGACTTACCTTGACTTTCTGCGTGATCTGCTAAAAGATAAGGAATATATTTACCTTGCTTATATGACCGGGATTCTTCCCATAAAGAAATACGGAACCCACAGTGCGCTGAATATGTTCGATGAATTTTCCATGATCGATCCAGGCCCCCTGGCTGAATATGTAGGTTTTACAGAGAAAGAAGTAGAAGCGCTTTGCCAGAAGTATCAGATGGATATTAATGAGATTAAAAACTGGTATGATGGCTATTCTTTTGAAGAGGTTGACTCTGTGTATAGCCCGAAGTTGGTTGTGAGTTGTATGCGTCTTGGAAAACTGGGAAATTACTGGAGCCAGACTGAGACTTTTGAGGCATTGCAGATCTATATTGATATGAATTTCGAAGGTCTTCGGGATGATATTTTAAGCATGATTGCTGGAGAAACAGTGCCAGTAAATACAGGAATTTTTACTAACGATATGATCACTTTCAGAATTAAAGATGATGTGTTGACATTGTTGATTCATTTAGGGTATCTGGGGTATCATTATGCAGAAAAGACTGTTTTCATTCCAAATAATGACATTCGTTTAAAATTTATCTGTGCATTTTTAGATATATATGTAAAAGCTAGTTTAAAAATACAATACAGAAAAGAGGAATCCATATGACCCTGGCACAACTTCGTTACGCGATTACGGTGGCAAATTCCAATTCCATGAATGAAGCTGCCCGGAATCTTTTTATATCACAGCCAAGTTTATCTTCGGCAATCAGGGAGTTGGAGGAGGAAATCGGGGTAGAGCTTTTCCGCAGGACAAACCGTGGAATTTCCGTAACTCCTGAAGGCGAGGAATTCTTAGGTTACGCCCGTCAGGTGGTAGAGCAGTACGAGCTGATTGAATCCAAATACGTTTCCAAGGAGCGCACCAAAAAGAAATTCAGCGTCTCCATGCAGCACTACACTTTCGCAGTCAACGCTTTCGTAGAAATGGTCAAACAGTTCGGAATGGATGAATACGAATTCGCCGTCCACGAAACCCGCACCTACGATATCATCACCGACGTAAAAGACTTCAAAAGCGAGATCGGCATCCTTTACCTGAACGACTTTAACCACAAAGTTCTGGAGAAACTTTTCCACGAATTCAACCTGGAATTTCACCCAATCCTGGAGTGCAGTATCTATGTCTACATGTGGAAAGGGCATCCCCTCGCTGACCGCGACCTGATCACCCTGGAAGACCTCCGCGAATACCCTTGCCTCTCCTTCGAGCAAGGCACCTACAACTCCTTCTACTTCGCCGAAGAAGTCCTGAGCACCTACGAGTACAAACGTCTCATCAAAGCCAACGACCGCGCCACCCTCTTGAACCTGATGGTGGGGCTCAACGGTTACACCCTCTGCTCTGGAATCATCTGCGAAGAACTAAACGGCTCCGACTACTGCGCCGTTAAACTAGACTCCGACGAGGTCATGACCATCGGCTACCTGGCAAGAAAAGGCACGACAATCAGTAAATTAGGTCAGAAGTACCTGGAAGAGATTGCGAAATATAAGGATAAAGCATTACGCTAGTATTAACCAGTACACAGCCAGTGGGGGAGGGATAAATCTAAGCGAGCCATTTAAGGAGCGTTCTTAGTGGAGATGAGATCCACTGCCTACGGCGACTTAGCCGAGAGGGCTCTCCCGAGCGGCTTAGTCAGAGTTGGCAGTTAGCTCAGCGGAACGTTGCGACGGCGAGTGTGATTTATCCCTTCCCCGCTGGCGTCCCTTATCCAGCTATAGCCTCACCCTATAACTAGCCCAAACTTTTAAGAATTAACACTTTTACTCCAATTGTGTTATAGTAACCATATCGACGATGAAACACCACTTAAAGGAAAGAGGAAAGACATGTCTTCAATAG
>CAKQSU010000245.1 GCA_934273135.1 uncultured Clostridia bacterium | reverse complement strand
GCGATATCCTCGTCGGTAAGGTTACGCCTAAGGGCGAAACGGAACTCACCCCCGAAGAAAGACTTTTGAGAGCTATTTTCGGCGAGAAAGCAAGAGAAGTAAGAGATACTTCGCTCAGAGTTCCGCACGGCGAAAGCGGTATCGTAGTAGACGTTAAGATATTCACGAGAGAAAATAAGGACGAACTTTCGCCCGGCGTAAACAAAATGGTTCGCGTGTACATCGCGCAGAAACGTAAGATTTCCGTCGGCGACAAGATGAGCGGTCGTCACGGCAACAAGGGCGTTATTTCGAGAATACTCCCGAAGAACGATATGCCTTTCATGGCGGACGGCACACCGCTCCAGATAGTCCTTAATCCGCTCGGTATTCCTTCCCGTATGAACATCGGTCAGGTACTCGAAGTTCACTTGGGGCTTGTTTGCAAACAGCTCGGCTGGAAGATCGCAACCCCCGTCTTTGACGGCGCGAGCGAGAAAGATATAAGAGAATTGCTCGAAGAAAATCACTTTGTCAATCCTAAGGGCGAAGTGGACGGCAAAATTCAGCTTTACGACGGCAGAACGGGCGAACCTTTCGAAAACAGAGTCACGGTCGGGCAGATGTACATGATTAAGCTCCACCACCTCGTAGACGATAAGATTCACGCTCGTTCGATAGGTCCGTACTCGCTCATCACGCAGCAGCCGCTCGGCGGCAAAGCCCAATTCGGCGGACAACGTTTCGGCGAAATGGAAGTCTGGGCGCTCGAAGCTTACGGCGCGGCGCACATCTTACAGGAAATTTTAACGGTCAAGTCGGACGACGTAGTCGGTCGTGTAAAGACTTACGAATCGATAGTCCGCGGCGACGATATATCCGAACCGGGTATCCCCGCTTCGTTCAAAGTTCTTCTCAAAGAATTGCAGTCGCTTGCGCTCGACATGAAGGTCCTCACGGAAACGGGCGAAGAAATTTCGCTTAAAGAACTCGAAGACGACGAAGTCGACGACAGAGAAGTCGTTACCGAGAAAGAGCCGACCGAAGAAGTCGAACTCGATATGGGCGAAGAAGCGGACGAAGACGAAGACATCGGCGACGATTCCATCTTCGAAGACCTCGACGATCTCGATTCTTTCGACGATGACGACGACGATTTCAAGTTCAAGGACGACGATTACGAAGATCTTGAAAACATGGATAATCTCGACCTTTTGGACGACGATTTCGATGATGACGACGATAATAACTAAGGGCAGGAGGCGACAAAAAAATGTTTGAACTTAACAATTTCGATTCAATTCAGATCGGCGTAGCTTCTCCCGAAAAAATCAGAGGCTGGTCTTACGGCGAAGTTACGAAGCCCGAAACAATCAACTACCGTACGCAAAAACCCGAGAGAGACGGTCTTTTCTGCGAAAGGATTTTCGGACCGACAAAGGACTGGGAATGCCATTGCGGTAAGTACAAAAGAATACGCTATAAGGGCGTTATCTGCGACAAGTGCGGCGTAGAAGTTACCCGCGCCAAGGTTCGCCGCGAACGCATGGGACACATCGAGCTTGCCGCTCCCGTGTCCCACATCTGGTATTTCAGAGGCGTTCCGTCGAGAATAGGTCTTATTCTCGATATGGGTCCTAAGCAGCTCGAACAAGTGCTTTACTTTGCTTGCTTCGTAGTCCTCGACCCCGGCACGACCGACCTTACCTATAAGCAGGTAATCAACGATAAAGAATACAACGACGCCGTAGAAAAATTCGGCGCAAACTCCTTTAAAGCGGGCATGGGCGCGGAAGCCATAAAAGAGCTTTTGCAAGCCGTCGACCTCGACAAGGAAGCGGAAGAAATCCGCAACACGATAGAAACCTCCACTTCGGCGCAGAAAAGAGCCAAAGCGGTAAAGAGAATAGACATCGTCGAAGCGTTCAGAAAGAGCGGAAACCGCCCCGAATGGATGATTCTCGACGTTATCCCCGTTATTCCGCCGGAACTCAGACCTATGGTACCGTTGGAAGGCGGCAGATTCGCCACTTCCGACCTTAACGACTTATATCGCCGCGTTATCAACCGTAACAACCGTTTGAGAAAGCTCATGGAATACGGCGCGCCCGATATCATCGTAAGAAACGAAAAGCGTATGCTTCAGGAAGCCGTAGACGCGCTTATCGACAACGGCAGAAGGGGCAAAGCGGTAACGGGACCGGGAAGCCGCGACTTAAAGTCGCTCTCCGGTATGCTTAAAGGTAAGCAGGGTCGTTTCCGTCAGAACCTTCTCGGCAAACGTGTCGACTACTCCGGTCGTTCGGTTATCGTCGTAGGTCCGGAACTCAAACTTTATCAGTGCGGGTTGCCTAAGGAAATGGCGATAGAGCTTTTCAAGCCGTTCGTCATGAAAAAACTTATCGAAAGAAACCTTTGCCACAATATCAAGAGCGCGAAGAGAACGGTTGAGAGAATGAAGCCGGTTGTCTGGGATATTCTCGAAGAGGTCATCAAAGACCACCCCGTGCTTTTAAACCGTGCGCCTACGCTTCACAGACTTTCCATTCAGGCTTTCGAGCCGGTGCTTATAGAGGGC
>CAKQSU010000244.1 GCA_934273135.1 uncultured Clostridia bacterium | reverse complement strand
GGACGTAGGCAGAGAATACGACCCGCAAAACCACCTTTTAATGCATGCTATGGGCCCGAACGTTGCCGGCGTTATCGGCTCGGCAATTGCGGCGGGCGTGCTTCTCGCGCTCTGTCCGATACTTTAATTTAAGGAGTATCTTTTATGAAAAAAGTTTTAATAACCGAAACAATTTTAAGGGACGCGCATCAATCTCAGGCGGCAACCCGTATGAGACTCGACGAAATGCTCCCCGTACTCGACCAACTCGACGAAGTGGGGTATTACTCGCTTGAAGCCTGGGGCGGAGCTACGTTCGATTCTTGCATGAGATTTTTGAACGAGGACCCATGGGAAAGATTGAGAATTTTAAAACAGCACCTCAAAAAAACGCCTATTCAGATGCTTTTGAGAGGTCAAAACATTCTCGGATATAAGCATTACGCCGACGACGTGGTGGACGAATTCGTTCGTCTTTCCATTAAAAACGGTGTTTCCATCGTAAGAGTTTTCGACGCGTTGAACGACGTGAGAAACCTCGAAACGGCGATGAAAGCTATCAAAAAGTACGGCGGTATCTGTGAAGCGGCGATTTCTTACACGACAAGCCCCGTTCACACAAACGAATATTTTGTTAAGCTTGCGAAAACGCTCGAAGACATGGGCGCGGACAATATCTGCATAAAGGATATGGCTAACCTTTTGCTTCCGTACACGGCGTACAACCTCGTTAAGGAAATGAAAAAGGTGTTGAAGCCCGAAACCAAAATTCACTTGCACACGCACAATACCGCGGGTACGGGCGATATGGTAAACCTCAAAGCAATCGAAGCCGGTTGCGACATCGTCGACACCGCTCTTTCTCCTTTGGGTAACGGCACTTCGCAGCCTGCAACCGAGCCGCTTGTAGCGACGCTCAAAGGCACGAAATACGATACCGGCATCGACCTCAACAAGCTTTTGCTGATAGTAGACCATTTCAGAACGGTTGCGGACAGACTCAAAGCCGACGGATACCTTTCCGACAAGGTTTTGAAAATCAATATCAACGCGCTTGTTTATCAGGTTCCGGGCGGAATGCTTTCCAACCTTATTTCTCAGCTTAAACAGCAGAACAAGAGCGACAAGCTCAATGAGGTTTTGGAGGAAGTTCCGAGAGTCAGAAAGGACTTCGGGTATCCGCCGCTCGTTACTCCTACAAGCCAGATTGTAGGCACGCAAGCTGTTCTTAACGTTATTTCGGGCGAAAGATACAAGATGGTGACGAAAGAGTCCAAAGGTCTTTTGAAGGGCGAATACGGCAAACTCCCCGCCGAGCCTAACCCCGAAATAGTCAAGAAAATACTCGGCGACGAAAAGCGTATAACTTACCGCCCCGCCGATGATATCGCTCCCGAACTCGAAAAGTATAAAGAAGAGTGCAAAGAATACGTTACGCAGGAAGAAGACGTGCTTTCCTACGCGGTATTCAATCAGGTTGCGCTCAACTTCTTCAAGTGGCGTCTTGCGAGAGATAAAGGCGTTGACAAAGATATGACGGAAAACAAGGATAAAGTTTATCCGGCGTAAACGAACGACACGCGCGGAGGCGAAATATAATAACCTCCGCGCTTTTTTAGTTGAAAATTGAAAGGTGAAAGTTGAAAATTGCGGATGATTGTTTATATAATTTTTTTCGACCATAACTTTCAATTTTCAATTTTCAATTCTCAATTCTCAACTCGTATTGTTCACGCTTTGCGTGAGTTCTTATTATGAAAGTTATTGTTATCGGCGGAGGACCCGCGGGAATGAGCGCGGCTATATTTGCGGCGCAAAACGCAGAGGTTCTGTTAATAGAAAAAAACGAAAAATTAGGTAAAAAGCTTTACATTACCGGGAAAGGGCGTTGCAACGTTACGAACGATACCTTCGAAGAGGATTTCTTCAATAACGTTGTGACAAACCCTCGGTTTTTGATGAGCGCGATTAACTCTTTTACGCCCGCCGACGTTATGGAGTTTTTCACCGAAAACGGATTAAGACTCAAAACGGAAAGGGGAAACAGGGTTTTTCCGGCGAGCGACAAGTCGAGCGACGTTATAAAAACGCTTGCGCGCGTTCTCGATAATTCGGGGGTAGAGGTCGAACTCGATTGCAGGGCTGAAAGCCTTATCGTAAAAGACGGAGTTTGCGTAGGCGTTAAAACCGAAAACGGCGACGTTTACGGCGACGCGGTGATTGTGGCTACCGGCGGAATTTCCTATCCGCTCACGGGGTCCACGGGCGACGGGTATATCTTCGCGCGTTCGGTTGGTCTCGACGTTATAAAGCCCGTTCCCGCGTTGTCGGCGTTTATAGTAAAAGGCGGTTTTGCCGCGCTTGCGGGGCTTACTCTCAAAAACGTAAACCTCAAAGTTTTTTATTCGGGCAAGCTTGTGAGCGAAGAATTCGGGGAAATGCTTTTTACGCACGAGGGTATCTCGGGACCGATAGTTTTGACGACTTCTTCAAGGATAAACAGGCTCGAAGCCGACAAACTCAAAGTAACGATAGACTTAAAGCCCGCGCTCGACGAAAAAAGCCTTAACGACAGAGTTTTGCGCGACTTTGAAAAATAT
>CAKQSU010000243.1 GCA_934273135.1 uncultured Clostridia bacterium | reverse complement strand
GATGTGTTTGTGAAAAATGCGGCAAAGAAGAAGTCGGCGGCGCAAAATTTTGCTCCGTTTGCGGAACAAAATTAGCCGTCACAGAGGAAGCAACTAAAAAGCAAGATTCTTTCTGCCCTAAGTGCGGTAAAGAAGTAGGTCTTGCCATGAAGTTCTGCCCCTTTTGCGGCGAAAAACTGCCGGAAAAGAAAAAGTTTTGCAGTAGCTGCGGAGCGGAAGCGGACGGCAAGTTTTGCGAAAAGTGCGGCGCGCCTTTGCCCGAAAACGGCGAAAGCTTTAGCCATGCCGAAACGCAAGACGAAAAATGCAAGCTTTCAGCCCAAAGGCGACATTGCGCGTATAGGCGGATAACCGCCAAGTACGTTGTCCCGTCGCTTTACTTTTTGGCGTTGTTTTTCTCGTGCCTGTTCTGCTTTTTGATTAAGTCCGTTTCGATTTACGGCGGCGAAAAAACGGGGAACAACTTCACGGTGTTCTACTTTTTGGGCGAGTGTTACAGAAACGTTGTTTCTTTCCCTAAGCCGACGGCTGCTTTTGTCGTCGTAACCGTTTTCGTTTCTATAATGCTCGTCGGCGTATCGGCGGCTTTTATCGTCGCCTTAATAAGGTATTTTGCCTCGGTAATAAACGGCAAAAAGTTCGATTTTGTGCCGATATTCGTTGTTTCGATTTTTTGTTGCGCGGTAGGTTATTTTGCGCTTAAAAACATTTCCGCTTGCATTTTGGCTAATAACGGCGTTTTAGGAGGTATAAAACTAACGGCGACGGGGCGCGTCGGAATTATTCTGTCGGCTTCGTTCGGTTTTGTGGCGTACGTTTTTCAAGCGACGGTCGAAACTCGCCCGATAGGCGACGTCGCGCCGTTTGTCGCGCGTATTGACACAAAGCTATCGGTCGCTGCCACTTCAATCGTTTCCGTTATAGTCGCAAGCGGTTATGACGTTGTTTTCAACCAGATGAACATGAGCGCGTTACCTTCGAAAAAGTCGCTCTTTACGTCGTTCGGCGCATTGCTTGCTTTTTCCGACGGTTCCAAATCTTACGCCGAAACGTTTTTAAGCGTTTCCGACTCATTAACGACAAAAACCGCCCTCGGGTTTGCTTTTAAGTTTGCGTTTATTCTCTTTGTCGTCGCAACCGTTGTGTTGACAATCGCTTCGGCGAACAAAAAAGAATTAAGAATTCCGTCGTTTGTTTTTTCGCTTCTTTCCGTTCTTGTCGGAATAGGCTTAATCATCGTTTCGTCGCTTTGGACGGCGGAATGCGTAAGATACTACAATTCGTCTACCATAGTTTGCAACGCGTCTTTCCCGCGGACGATAACGGCTTTCGTGTTCGCCGTGGTTTCGGCAATGCTGTCGTTTGTGTCGCTTCTTGTCGAATTTTCGGGCGAGAAAAAGACAAGCGCGTAGTTTTTGCCCGGCTTTACTCGGTTGCGTCAAAAATCGCGCAACATATCAAAATATCAAAATATCTTGAAAGAAATAAAAAGTGAGGATAAAAAAATGAAATGTGAAAATTGCGGGGCTCAAACGCCCGACCAGGCTGTTTTTTGCCCCGAGTGCGGAGCCGAACAAACAAAGAAAAAAACTTGCCCGTTCTGCGGTAACGAAGTTTCAGAAGAGGCGGTTTTCTGCAACAATTGCGGCGAAAGAACGGACGGCAAAAGCACTTGCAAAAATTGCGGCAACGTTTTCGACGGCGCATTCTGCCCGATTTGCGGAACGAAGGCAAGGCAAAAATCAAGCGATGCTTCTCAAAATGCTTCCGCACAATCGGACTCTTCCTCTTCCGGATTAAAAATAGTCGAAAACGACGTTTTTAAGGGAGAAAAACTCAAAAGAATAATCGGTTTCGCGACTCCGCTTATATCTTTGGCGGCAATAGCCGTTCTGCTTATTTTTTCGTTCTTTATCGGCGTTAAGTTGAACGTCCGTTCTTCGGGAATGAGCGAGGCGCAACTCAAAGCCATTTTCGAGGAGTACGGCATAAACGAAAATGACTTAACGTGTACCGTTTTCGACTTCTTCGGCGAATGTTATCAAGGTCTTTCGGAACCGAAGTTCTGGCAGATTTTCCCGCTTGTCGTATGCACGGTCGCCGTTTCCTGCAACTTTTTAGCCGTCGCCGGCGCGTTTGCGTATTCCGTCTATGCGGTTATTCGTTCGACCCTTAATAAATCGACCGTCAGCCTCGCAAAGCCTTTTGCAGTATCGATAGCTACATACATCGCTTGCATGCTCGTTATACGCGCGCTTTCGGGTGTCGATTTTTCTTTCGGTTTAAGCTATGCTTCGACGATTAGCTCCGCTATGTTCTTTGCTTCCCTCGGCGTTCCCGCTATTGTCGGCGCGGCGGTCGCAACCTTCCTCTTCGGCTTTTCGTTCGTTCTCGATTCGGCTTGTTCTCAAAAAGCTTTTGCAGATAAAAAGCTTGTCGCGCGTACTCTTCTTCAGGCGGTTTCAATGGTTCTTGTGTTTGTTGCCGTCGTTCTCGCCGCTTGCGGAACGCTCTCGAATACGATAAAATCTCTTGATACCGACGGCTCCGTTCAGTCGAAAATAACCTTGGGGCAAACCTTTCCCTTCTTTGTGGTATTGCTCGGCACGGTTCCG
>CAKQSU010000242.1 GCA_934273135.1 uncultured Clostridia bacterium | reverse complement strand
ATCCCGCGCTCCCGACCCCGAAAAAGAGCCGAGAACGCGGAAAGTTTTTGTTAATCCGCAACGGCGGATTTTTTGTCAAGCAATTTTTTCTTCCGGGCAAAGAACGTAAATACGCCCGTTGCAGCCGTTGCCATCCACCATACGACGTTTATAAATAGCAACCATAACCCGGTCTTTTGTTCCTCCCACACAGAAAAAGAATAAACGCTTTTTTATGTAAATACCGCCATGCAAATTTTTGCTTGGCGGCGTTTATTGTGTGTTGACGGGCTTATAGCCAGACTTTTTATTTTGCGAGCAACTGTATTTCGTCTGCGGAAAGGTGATTTTTGGCAAGCAATTCCGTGACCATTCTGTCTAAAAGAATTCTGTTTTCGCTTATTATTTCGACGGCTTTTTTAAGTTCCGCTTTTAAAATGTCGTTTATCTTTTCGCGGATTTCTTTGTCCTTAAAGTCGGCTTCGTCCATAACGGCAAGCCCGAAACTTTCGTCCATGCCGTAAGTGCCGACGAGGCGTTTTGCGATATTCGTAGCTTGACGCAAATCGGAAGAAGGTCCCGTGGTAACGCCCTCTTCGTCGCCGTAGCAGACAAGCTCCGCCGCCCTTCCGCCGAGGCAGATACGAATTTCGTCGAGAAGTTCTTTGCGGGTATAGCCGAATTTTTCGACGTCGTCTTTCTGCATGTATCCGCCGAAGTTGCCGCGGGACACGATGGTGAGATAAGAGGGACAGTTGCCGGCAAGCAAAGAGATAACCGCATGCCCGGATTCGTGACGGGCGGTTCTTAATACCGTCTGCTCGTCCCACTTCTTTTTGTCGCCGCTACGGTAGTTTTCGAAAGCGTCGTCAAAGGCGTGGTCGTCGACGTTGTCGAGAGAAGCCTTTATGCAGTCGCGCATGGCAAGCTCCACGACGGATTCGAGGTCGGCTAAGCTCATCGAAACGCTTCTTCGGGCAATGCTCCTTATCTCTTCTTCCGAAATTTTTATTATCGGGTGGCGCAAAAGCGACAAGCGCAGGTATTTTTCTCTTTCTTCAAGGTTCGGCAAGTCTATGAGTATGCGCCTGTCAAACCTGCGTAAGAGCGCGCCGTCAAGGCTTCTTGAAGAGTTTTCGTCAAGCGAATAGTTGGTTGCGGCAAGCACGAAAACAGGCTTTTTCGGGTCTGTTCTGAACCCGTCCATTTCGGTAAGGAAGGACGTGAGCGTAGCCGCCGCCCCCTCTGAGCCGGAAGCGTTGCGGGAAACGCCTATCGCGTCGATTTCGTCTATAAAGAGTATGCATGGCGCGTACTTTCTTGCGGAGCGGAACAGCTCATGCACCGTTTGCGGACCTTCGCCGACGTAACGTTTTAAAAACTCGTTGCCTTCGGCGGATATAAACGTGACGTCCGATTCGCCCGCCATCGCCTTTGCAAGCATAGTCTTGCCCGTTCCCGGGGGTCCGTACAAAAGCACGCCTCTCGGGGCTTTTACGCCGCGTGCCATAAACCTTTCGGGGTTTTTGAGATATTCCACAAAATATTTGAGTTCGCCTTTTGCTTCCGCCGCGCCGACAACGTCGTCAAACCTGACGGTCGGTTTTCTCTCGCCCGTCAGAACGTGCGAATTGTCCTCCGTGTCGAGAGAGACGGCTAAGCGGAAGTCGTAAAGAGTAACCGTTATTTTTTCGCCGTTTGAAGAGACCGTCTGGCGCGTGTCGAAGGAGAGAACGCGGTTGGATTTTGCAAGGGAGAGCATGCTTTTTTGTCTGTGCAGTTTTTCGCACTCGAACGTCACGCGCTTTTTAAAATCGCGTGAGGTTGCAGGCGTTTCGAACTCGCCCCTTACCCCCATTCCGGTGAAAGTAAGCATTTCGTCGTTGCCGATACGTTTTTTGGGGTTCTGAATAAGATAGCACGGCGTTTCCGGGAAATTCGCGAGCGCGCCGGACAAAAAGTCAAACCCTTTGCCGCGCATGTCCTCTATGTTCATAACCTTTTCGTCGAACGATAAAAGCCCGACCGTCAAATCGATGAGAATAAGCGAAACGGGACGGGTTTTTAAAACTTCGAAAGCGTAGGTCGGGTCGGTCGTGGCATAAACCTCAATTCCCTTTGCCGCAAACGCCGAAGCTATATCGTCGTCCGCGAACACAAGTACGGACGGGTGTTCGTCGTTCACGAACAATTCTCTTGTCGCGCCCGATTCCGGCACTTCTACCGTAAAGTTGATTTCTCTTATTTTTTTAACGTCCACGGCGGAGTCGTCCGCAAGGCGGAAAGCTTCGTACAGCTCGTGCGCAAGGAAGGTTTTTGCTTTCCCTTTGACGGTGCGCGCGTCCGCCGCGCCGCCTTCCGCAAACATTATGGCGGAATACACGCTGTCGTCAACCGTTATATCGATACCCGTGTTTTTTGTGAAGTTGTTTACGGCGGACTGAACCTGGTTGCGAGCTATTTTTTCGAGGTTAAACGCCGACATCTTGTCTAACATAACGACGTTGTTAGCCGCAAGCCTCGAAATTATCGCTTGCGGGAACATAGGCGCGCCCGTTACGGGGTTGATATCCGCGCCGAGGGCTTTCGCAATTGTCTTTTTAGCGATAGAGGAGAGCTTGCCCACGGTGTCGTCCTCGTAAAGC
>CAKQSU010000241.1 GCA_934273135.1 uncultured Clostridia bacterium | reverse complement strand
ATCCCTGCCGAGCAAAAAATAGTCTTTGTTTAATTTAGGTAAAGTGGTTTCACAATAATCAGTCCAGTAATCTTCTATGGTGCGGATACCATGAATGGGTTTCCCAATTATATTTGCAAACCAAACAGCAACAGCAGTATGTGATTGTAACCATAGTGCGATTTTCGCCCCATCAATAATTCGAATTTCTTTCCAATTATATTTGGCTCTGCTTTCATTTAACGCTTCTTCTATGGATGTTCTATGGTTCCAAATCTTCAAAGTAGAAAAAATAAAAGCAGTATTATTGATATCGACTCCTAAAGGCTCTGTGTGCCGTTTTTCAATATCTGATTTAAATTTCCCTAAGGCATCCTCATTTGTCCCAAATTCCCAAACAGATTTTCCTTCGGGGAAATAGCTTGTTGCTTCACCAGAATCTAACACACCATCATATCCAGAAAACTGGATTCCCTTTTCAATCGGGAAATTATAATCGTTTATTTTTGAAGAAGTGCATAGTATAAGACGAACAATCAATTCTGGCAGCAGTTCCTGTGCCCGCCGCGGGTTCAGCTTAGCCCATGCATCAATTTCTGTTGCAGTAATTAAGTTGTTCATAATCAACCCCCTTGATAAAGAAAAAGCCGCGGAGCATTCTGCTACACGGCAAACTTGTCGACTGTTATTTGTTTACCGATAAATAATAATACTACTTTCATTCTTTTTTCGCAACCATTCCAACATTTACTTCAGGTATTAACAAGAACTGCCCTATGGTCCATAATTTGCTCTATCACAATCTCATCTATCTCTTGCTCCAGTTCCTGCATTTTCTCTTGTAATGACAAAATGTGGGCGTCGAGGATTGGTTTCCTCAACGCCCACATTTTTTGCATCTGTACCAGCTTCTTTAGTTCCTCAGCGCACTGCTTCCGCACAGTTTCGGCATACTCCTGCACCGCTGCATCCAGCACCTCCTCATGAATGCGGTGGGAGGTGCAATAGGCTTTTCCGTTCCGATGATACCCACGGCACACATACTCCACACGGCTTTTGCCGTTCCAGCAGCGGATCATAGGAATGAACGTATTCCCACATTCCCGGCAGATCAGCAGTCCCGCATAGCGGTGCTTGGCCCGATTGCCGTTTGCGGGCCGTGCCTGCCGCTTGAGCAACGCCTGCACCTGTGCCCATTCCTGTTTTCCTATGATCACAGGAAAGAAATCCTCATGACGATACCAGTCGGTTTTGTCTATATGCTTGGCTTTTCCGTTGTTATACTCCCATCGATGGTTGTTCAGCACACCGGTGTACGCTTCTTCCACCAGAATGTTTTTCACGCTGGCATAAGTCCAGAGAAACTGGCCGTCACGGGTTTTGTGCGTTTGTCGTACTTCT
Organism: uncultured Clostridia bacterium; assembly: GCA_934273135.1. Classification (GTDB taxonomy): domain Bacteria; phylum Bacillota; class Clostridia; order Christensenellales; family Borkfalkiaceae; genus UBA4636. The sequence continues at coordinate 1,249 of CAKQSU010000241.1, read as the reverse complement.
CTGCCGCACCGCTCGGCACGGAGCTGTGCCGGGGTCTTTCGTTCCATAATGTTGAGCCTGCGGGATATTTCTTTTTGCCCGCACCCCTGTAAGTACAGAGAATAGATGAGCTGCACCGTGACCGCCGCTTCTGTGTCAACCTTGATTTGCCCCGTGTTTTTGTCTTTCCAGTAGCCGAAGGGCGGCGTGATCACGATGCCGTCTTTCTGCTTCTGTCGGTATCCCGCTCGAATCTTTTTGCCAATATCTTTTGCATAGTAATCATTTATCAGGCCACGGACACCGATGATCAAGTCATCTTCGTCGCGGAATGTATCGACACCCTCCGTGGCAGAGATCACCCGCACCTGGCGTTCCCGCAGGTAATCGATGAACAATGCGGTCTGGGTTCTATGGCGGCCAAGCCGGGATAGGTCTTTCACGATAACAGCGTCGACCATATCAGCGTCCACAGCCGCCGTGAGCTTGTCCAGCCCACGGCGGTTAAAGTTCATGCCGCTTGCATTGTCATCAAAGGATTGTCCCATGATGGTGTACCCGTGCTGCTCGGCAAACGCCTGGCAGATCTCCCGCTGATTCAGCAGAGAGTTCATCTCACGGTCATCATCGTTTGACAGCCGCGCATAGAGCCATACCCGCACCTAATATCACCTACCCCGCATAATAATCGCCGTAGATTGCCGCACCCAGCCGGTCATAGTCAAAATCCATTGAGGGGATGCAATCTGTCTGCTCTCTATTTTCGAAGATGTCGAGATGGTCACGAAAAGGCGCTTTCAGCCGAATCTCCAAATCCAGCTTGCCATCCTCCTCGTGTACAAGGATTTTCTCCACCAGCATCCTCAGATGTGCTTCTGACATTTTACCATCTCGCAGGATATCGTCGATCAGGCTGATGTCCCGCTTCAGCTTGGCCTGTCGGCTGCGGAGCATTTCTGAGATATTTTGCAGTTCTTCGATTTGCTTCTTGGCCTCCGCAATCTGTTCCTCGCGCTTGGCGATCATGCGGTCGTAGCGTTCCGCGTTGACCTTATCCCGGATGCGTTCCATCAGGATCACCTCCACTTCTTCCTCCAGTAAGAGGATGTGTTCTTGCAGTTTACTTATTTTGGCACTGGCCGTGGAAGCCTTTGGCGTCCATTTCTCAACGAGCCATTCCATCCGCGACCAGTTTTCCTCGTACATTTTCTTTGTTCGAAGGATCTCCGCACCGATCAATCTGTCCAACGCTTCCTCATCTACCATGTGA
>CAKQSU010000240.1 GCA_934273135.1 uncultured Clostridia bacterium | reverse complement strand
ATTGCCGACTTTGGCGCACAGAAGAACGCTGGTGACTGGCAAGAAGGTGAGTTCAAGACCAAGGACGGCGTGAAGTTCCTTGCTTGTGGTCGTGGCCAGTCTCCACGTGGTTTGCGTGATCGTGAGGCACGTCCAGATTACATTGTCATTGATGACCTTGACGATGATGAGCTTTGCCGTAATGAAAAGCGTGTGCATGACCTTACCGACTGGGTGAAAGAAGCCCTTTTCGGTTCGCTTGACGTGGGTCGTGGTCGCTTCATCATGGTGGGCAACCTCATTTCCAAGACTTCCGTTCTCTTCAACCTGGCACATACCAAAGGGGTGTTCCTGTCTAAGATAGTGGCGGTTGATGCTAATGGTGAACCTGTCTGGCGTGAGAAATGGACTAAGGAAGAGGCTCAGGCTTATGCCGACTTTGTTGGATTCCGTGCCTGGAACAAAGAAATGATGCACAATCCTATCAAGGATGGCACGATATTTCGCCATGACTGGATCCGTTACAAGAAGGTTCTTCCACTCAATAAGTACGACCAACTTATTTGCTACACCGACCCTTCTTTCAAATCGACCACGGCAAACGACTATAAGGCTTCACGTTTCTGGGGAAAGATAGGCACTGAGTTCCATTTGATTGATTGCTATGTCCGTCAAGATACCGTTGGCGGTATGGTCAGATGGCTCTACAACCTTTATGAATCCTTGCCTGATGATGTCACGGTGTCGTTCTTCATGGAGGCGAACTTTCTACAGGACACCATCCTTGATGAGTTCACGGAAGAGGGCAACCGCCGTGGCTACCAGTTGCCGATTACAGGCGACAAACGCAAGAAGCCAGAAAAGTTGCAGCGCATTGAGGCTGTTTCACCTTTATGGGAACGTGGCTTTGTGTTCTACAATGAGGCGTTGAAGGAATCTCCAGATATGCAAGTGGGCATCGAACAGACGCTTTCACTCGAACGTGGCAGTCGTGTGCATGATGATGCGCCCGATGCTGATGAGGGTGCTATCTGGATGCTCCAGCGCAACACTCGACAAGTTATTTACAAACCGAGGTTTGGCAAGCGTCCGACCTCTAAAAACAGTTGGTAATATGATTAGACTATTCAAAGATTTGCTTTTCGCTTGGCGTTACAAGCGTGCCGTCAAAGAAGCCATCATGCTCTCCCAGGGCAGTGGCTTGAAGTATTATGTTCTTTACATGAATGGTGGTTTGAAGGTCGTACCCAAGCAGACCATCAAGACACTTGTGAAGCGTCATCGTTTCAAGAAAGGTACAAAGGTTGAAGACATTGAGCGGCGTGCCTTGTTTGTGACAAAGTAAGGAGGTGAATCATGTTTATAACAGAAGATGATTATAAGGTGGTTATCGGCGATACCGCCATGAAGGTGGTTTCTCAGGCTTCTGCCGAGAATCGTGCCAATGCCGAGCGTGAGGCACAGGAGGAAATTTCGGGCTATCTGCGTCCAAAGTACGATTGTGATGCGGTGTTTGCAGCGGAAGGCGAAAAGCGCAACCATCAGATTGTGATGTTCACTTGCGACATTGCCCTTTACCACATGGTTTCGGCAATGCCTCAGAAAATGGGTTCCGACATCAGAAAGGAACGCTATGAGCGTGCCGTCAAGTGGCTGGAGGGTGTTCAGTCTGGCAAGATTGTTCCTGACCTGCCTCTGATGCTGAATGATGATGGTGAAATGGTTGGCAGTTCCATTGTCTATGGCTGTCAGCGTAAACTTAGACATAATTGGTAAATGACATGGGATATATTCAGAACTTTATACAAAGCATTACAGGCAAGCCACGCATCTTGCACACCTCGCATGGTGATTTCAATCTTGCCAAGGCTTCTGGGCGCAAGAACGTCCAGAAAATAGTGGCACAGCTACAACGCACCACTGAGGCACTTACACGCTCTGATATGCAAGACTGGCGCAATGCCTGGCAGATGGCAATCAGTGTGGAAAGTCCAAACCGCCAACGTCTTTATGACATCTATCGTGACGCTGATATTGATGCGCACCTTTCGGGATGCGTTGAACAACGCAAGGGCTTTGTCATGGCTCGTTCTTTCAAGATCATTGACAAGAATGAGAATGTCAAGGATGATGCGCTACACTATTTCAATCAATCCTGGTTCAAGCAACTCTTGCGTCTTGCCTTGGATTCCATCTATTGGGGTCACTCGCTCATTGAGCTTGGCGACATTACCACTGATGGTGACGGTTGCCCATGCTTCAATGGTGTAAAGCTGATAAACCGCAAGTATGTCATTCCTGAGTATGGCCGTGTTATCACAGACTTGGGCATGGACTGGACTACTGGCATCGACTATCATCAGCCACCTTTCACTGACTGGCTCATTGAGGCTGGTCAGCCTGATGACTTGGGACTGTACTTGAAGGCTGCTGCACATACCATCCCAAAAAAGAACACGCTTGCCTTCTGGGACACGTTCGGTGAAATCTTTGGTATGCCTATGCGTATTGGCCACACCACCGTCCGTGACGAAAAGGAGCTTTCCAAGATGGAGAACATGATGGCTACGATGGGAACTGAGTTTTGGGCTTTGTTCCCAGAGGGTACTGACATTGAGGTGGTGGAAAGCACCAAGGGCGATGCGTTCAATGTGTATGACAAGCGTGTTGACCG
>CAKQSU010000239.1 GCA_934273135.1 uncultured Clostridia bacterium | reverse complement strand
ATTGCCGACTTTGGCGCACAGAAGAACGCTGGTGACTGGCAAGAAGGTGAGTTCAAGACCAAGGACGGCGTGAAGTTTCTTGCCTGTGGTCGTGGTCAATCTCCTCGTGGTTTGCGAGATCGTGAGGCACGTCCAGACTACATTGTTATTGATGACCTTGACGATGATGAGCTTTGCCGTAATGAGAAGCGTGTGCATGACCTTACCGACTGGGTAAAAGAAGCCCTTTTCGGTTCGCTTGACGTGGGTCGTGGTCGCTTCATCATGGTGGGCAACCTCATTTCCAAGACATCAGTTCTCTTCAACCTGGCACATACCAAGGGTGTGTTTCTGTCTAAGATTGTGGCGGTTGATGCTAATGGTGAACCTGTCTGGCGTGAGAAATGGACAAAGGAAGAGGCTCAGGCATACGCCGACTTTGTGGGATTCCGTGCTTGGAACAAAGAAATGATGCACAATCCTATCAAGGATGGCACGATATTTCGCCATGACTGGATTCGATACAAGAAGGTTCTGCCACTCAATAAGTATGACCAACTTATTTGCTACACCGACCCTTCTTTCAAATCGACCACGGCAAACGACTATAAGGCTTCACGCTTCTGGGGAAAGATAGGCACTGAGTTTCATTTGATTGATTGCTATGTCCGTCAAGATACCGTTGGCGGTATGGTCAGATGGCTTTACAATCTTTATGAATCCCTGCCTGGTGATGTAACGGTGTCGTTCTTCATGGAGGCGAACTTTCTGCAAGATACAATTCTTGATGAGTTCACGGAAGAGGGCAACCGCCGTGGCTACCAGTTGCCGATTACTGGCGACAAGCGCAAGAAACCAGAAAAGTTGCAGCGCATTGAGGCCGTTTCACCTTTATGGGAACGTGGCTTTGTGTTCTACAATGAGGCGTTGAAGGAATCTCCAGATATGCAAGTGGGCATCGAACAGACGCTTTCACTCGAACGTGGCAGTCGTGTGCATGATGATGCGCCCGATGCTGATGAGGGTGCTATCTGGATGCTCCAGCGCAACACTCGACAAGTTATTTACAAACCGAGGTTTGGCAAGCGTCCGACCTCTAAAAACAGTTGGTAATATGATTAGACTATTCAAAGATTTGCTTTTCGCTTGGCGTTACAAGCGTGCCGTCAAAGAAGCCATCATGCTCTCCCAGGGCAGTGGCTTGAAGTATTATGTTCTTTACATGAATGGTGGTTTGAAGGTCGTACCCAAGCAGACCATCAAGACACTTGTGAAGCGTCATCGTTTCAAGAAAGGTACAAAGGTTGAAGACATTGAGCGGCGTGCCTTGTTTGTGACAAAGTAAGGAGGTGAATCATGTTTATAACAGAAGATGATTATAAGGTGGTTATCGGCGATACCGCCATGAAGGTGGTTTCTCAGGCTTCTGCCGAGAATCGTGCCAATGCCGAGCGTGAGGCACAGGAGGAAATTTCGGGCTATCTGCGTCCAAAGTACGATTGTGATGCGGTGTTTGCAGCGGAAGGCGAAAAGCGCAACCATCAGATTGTGATGTTCACTTGCGACATTGCCCTTTACCACATGGTTTCGGCAATGCCTCAGAAAATGGGTTCCGACATCAGAAAGGAACGCTATGAGCGTGCCGTCAAGTGGCTGGAGGGTGTTCAGTCTGGCAAGATTGTTCCTGACCTGCCTCTGATGCTGAATGATGATGGTGAAATGGTTGGCAGTTCCATTGTCTATGGCTGTCAGCGTAAACTTAGACATAATTGGTAAATGACATGGGATATATTCAGAACTTTATACAAAGCATTACAGGCAAGCCACGCATCTTGCACACCTCGCATGGTGATTTCAATCTTGCCAAGGCTTCTGGGCGCAAGAACGTCCAGAAAATAGTGGCACAGCTACAACGCACCACTGAGGCACTCACTCGCTCTGATATGCAAGACTGGCGCAATGCCTGGCAGATGGCCATCAGTGTGGAAAGTCCAAACCGCCAACGTCTTTATGACATCTATCGTGACGCTGATGTTGATGCTCACCTTTCGGGATGCGTGGAACAGCGCAAGGGCTTTGTGATGGCTCGTTCCTTCAAGATCATTGACAAGAATGAGAATGTGAAGGATGATGCGCTGCACTATTTCAACCAGGCATGGTTTAAGCAACTTTTGCGCCTTGCCTTGGATTCCATCTATTGGGGTCACTCGCTCATTGAGCTTGGCGACATTACCACTGATGGTGACGGTTGTCCATGCTTCAATGGTGTGAAGCTGATAAACCGCAAGTATGTCATTCCTGAGTATGGTCGTGTTATCACAGACCTTGGCATGGACTGGACTACTGGCATCGACTACCATCAGCCACCTTTCACTGACTGGCTCATTGAGGCAGGTCAGCCTGATGATTTGGGACTTTACTTGAAGGCTGCTGCACACACCATCCCGAAAAAGAATACGCTTGCCTTCTGGGACACGTTCGGTGAAATCTTTGGTATGCCTATGCGCATTGGCCACACCACCGTCCGTGACGAAAAGGAGCTTTCCAAGATGGAGAACATGATGGCTACCATGGGAACTGAGTTCTGGGCTTTGTTTCCAGAGGGTACTGACATTGAGGTGGTGGAAAGCACCAAGGGCGATGCGTTCAATGTGTATGACAAGCGTGTTGACCG
>CAKQSU010000238.1 GCA_934273135.1 uncultured Clostridia bacterium | reverse complement strand
AATATCGATTGCCGTTTACGGCAAATATCGAGCCGCTTTTAGCGGCATATCGATTGCTCCGAAAGAGCAAATATCGAGCGCATTTTATGCGCATATAAAAAGGATTATCCGTAATGAAAAAGAAAGTTTACGATTTTAAAAACGACCTCGGCAGACTTACGCCCGACCCCGAAACGGGGCTTACGCGCGAACAAGTCGATACGCGAATAGCTCAAGGGCTTACGAACGAAGTCAAAAACAAGGCTTCAAAAAGCTATTTCAAAATATTTTTCGATAACGTCTGCACGTTTTTCAACCTGTTTTGTCTTATCTGCTTCGGCGTAATGCTGACCGTCCCGGCAACGTTGTCGGATTATTCGTTCATCGTTATTTACGTACTGAACATGGCGATAGGCATTGTTCAGGAAATAAGGGCTAAAAAGACGGTCGAAAAGCTTTCGCTCGTCAAAGCTCCGACGGCAAAGGTCGTGCGCGACGGCAAAAAACTCACAATTCCCGTCGGCGACGTCGTTTTGGACGATATCATAGAACTTTCGCTCGGCGACCAGATTCCCGCAGACTGCATACTTTTGTCGGGCGGCGTCGAAGTCGACGAATCGATGCTCACGGGCGAATCGGTAGCCGTCAAAAAGTCGGACGGCGACGTGCTTTTTTCCGGAAGCTTTATTTCCGGCGGCTCGTGCCTTGCCCGCGCGGATAAGGTGGGGCAAAACTCTTACGTTCAAACGCTTTCGGCAAAAGCAAAAAAATACAAACGCACGCGTTCCGAACTTCTCGACGCGATGAACAAAATAATAAAAACCGTCGGGCTTTTGATAATCCCCATAGCCGTCGTAACGGCATTCGTCAATTACGGCGTTTACTCGGAAACGCTTTCGGGAACGGCGTTGAGAACGGAAGTCGTTCGCAAAACGGTCGCGGTAGTTATCGGTATGATACCTTCGGGAATGTTCCTTTTAACCACCCTCTCGCTTGCGGTCGGCATAATCAAGCTCGCCACGCTCAACACTTCGGTGCAGGATATGTACTCGCTCGAAATGCTCGCCCGCGTAAACGTTTTGTGCCTCGACAAAACGGGAACGATAACGGACGGAAACATGAGCGTTTCGGACGTCGTGAATATAGAAAATTCTTGCGACGTCAACCTCTTAATCGCTTCGATGGAACATTCTCTCGGCGACAAAAACATGACGGCGGACGCGCTCAACAGAAAGTTTTCGACCGAAATTCCGCTCAAATCCACAAAAGTTTTGCCGTTTTCCTCTAAGCGTAAACTCTCCGCGGTAACTTTTTCAGACGGCACAACCTACGCGCTCGGCGCGCCCGACTTCGTTTGCAAACACCTTACGCCGGAAATTTCAGAAAAGATAAAATCCTTTATGGAATGCGGAAAACGCGTTCTTATGCTCGCAAAAGCGGACAAAATAACCGAGGACGAGCTTGTCGGCGAAGCCGTTCCCTTAGCCCTTATCGCCTTAGAGGACAATATTCGCCCGGAAGCGATAGACACGATAAAATGGTTCAGGGAAAACGACGTAGCCGTCAAAGTCATTTCGGGCGATGACCCGCTCACCGTTTCCCGCATAGCCGCCCGCGCCGGTATAGAAAACGCGCAAAACTACATTTCGCTTGCGGGGCTTACGGACGAAGAAGTCGCGGCGGCAGCCAATAATTACTCCGTTTTCGGCAGAGTTTCGCCCGAGCAAAAAGCCCTATTGATAAAGACAATCAAGTCCGCCGGCAACACGGTTGCGATGACGGGCGACGGCGTGAACGACATACTCGCAATGAAGGAAGCCGACTGCTCGATAACGGTTGCTTCCGGCTCGGCGGCGGCAAGGAGTTTATCCCACCTCGTCTTGCTCGACGATAACTTCAATTCCCTCCCGAGCGTCGTTAAGGAAGGCAGGCGCGTTATAAACAACATTCAGCGTTCGGCTTCTCTATACCTCATGAAAACGATGTTCACCCTTTGCTATGCGATAATTTCTGCTATCCGCTGGCAAAAATATCCGTTCTCGACGGGCAACATGCTTATGCTCGAATTCTTTATAATCGGCTTGCCGTCAACGCTTTTGTCCGTTCAGCCAAACTCCGACAGGGTTAAAGGCAACTTTATCTCTTTCGTGTTCGCCCACGCAATCCCGGGGACGATAATACTCGTTTTGAACGTTCTTTTGTCGGAATACGCATATATCTTCGGCGTAAATCTTTCGGGCGGCGTAAGCGAATCGGTTTTAATGCTCGCCCTCACTTTCGGCGGCTGGGTGTTCCTCGTGCTGCTCTGCGTTCCGTACGACTTGTACCGCGGCGCAATCGTCGGCTTTGTAACGATAATGCTCATAGTCTGGGCGTTCTTCTTAATGGATTGTTTCTTCTTTAAAATGACTGCGCTTACCTTTAAGGACAACCTCGACGCTATAATCTTCCTTGTAATTTTAATCGCCTTAGACTTCCCCGTTCTCTTGGGTTCCAAGTTCCTTTTATCAAAGCTTTTAAAAACGGGAAAGAACTAAAAAGTCAAGCTATAACTTCATTAACTAAGTTTTTTACAAAACAAACGCAGCTCGGACAGATCGTCCGAGCGGATTTTCTTATAAGAACACGCGGTAACAAAACGGCGCATACAACCGCGACAAGTTTACTTAACCTTTTTATCATTTTTCCACC
>CAKQSU010000237.1 GCA_934273135.1 uncultured Clostridia bacterium | reverse complement strand
CCTTAGGGTTGAATAATTAAATCAGCTTACACATTTATATCTTCCTTTAAATTGCTTGTACTTTTCAGTGCAAGCAATTTTTTCACGAATGTGCCGTAAAATGAAACGAATGTGCTTTATGCATTGACAAGTTTGCGAATTTGTTTTAAAATTAAAATGTATAAGTTTAAGAGGTGAAGCGCATGGAAAAAAGATTTTCGGTAGCTATAGTGGAAGACGACGACTCGGCTGCGAAACGGCTTGAAGTCGCGTTGAAAAAGTTCGGCGCGGAATCGGGCGTTTTGTTTGACGTAAAAAGATTTTTCGACGGGGAAAGTTTTATTTCTTCGTACGATAAAGGCTTTGATATTATATATATGGATATAGAACTTCCAGGAATGAACGGAATGGCTACGGTGAAAAAGCTTCGGGAATTAGACGAAAACGTAACGCTTATATTCGTTACAAACCTTGCGCAATACGCGATAGACGGGTATCAATACGGCGCGTTTGATTTCATCGTCAAGCCCGTGACGTATTTTGCGTTCAAAGTCAAGATAGAACGCGCGCTCAGGCGCATTAAAACGAGAACTTCCGTAGAATTATGGATAAACGTCACCGGGCAGGGCAGACGACAACTTTCAAGCGGCAAAATAAAATATATCGACGTAAATAAACATGACGTAACGTATCACACGACCGAGGGCGACTTTAAAACGAGGGGAACAATGACCAACGTTATAGAACAGCTTAAAGGCTTTCCTTTCGCGCTGTGTAACAGATGTTTTCTTGTCAATTTGTCGTTCGTGACGGAAGTTAAAGCGTGGACGGTCGTAGTCGACGGAGAAGAATTGCAGATTTCTCACCTTAAAAGAAAAGAATTTATCAATAAGGTGAATAAGTTTATTTCGGGGAGTGAAAACGAGAGCATATGACGGGAATGTTCGTTAACATCGCGCTGTTCGTTATCGAGATAACGATAGCCGAAACAATGTTTACGCTAAAACTGAAAAAACGCTCAAACTTTAAGTGGCGGCTTGCCGCTTATTTTCTCGGCTCGGCTTCGACAATGCTTATCGGGCTTTTGCCGTCATCCGCGTTTGATAACGCCATTATTTCCTCGCTTATTTTCCTTGTCATATTCGGAATAACGCTTGCGCTCCTGTGGTTTTGTTATGACGAAAGCTTTATTAACATACTCTTTTGCGGTATAGGCGCGTACACGGCTCAACACTTTGCTTACGAGCTTGCAAACCTTATAATAACGCTTATAATGTGGGGCAAAAGCCCGTTTTTGGACCTTTATTCTTCCACCGTGATAGACTTTACTAAGTTTGACATTCACGCTCTTTTTTGGCTGCTCATATACGCATTGAGTTATTGGCTCGTTTACGGAATATGCTTTTTCGCTTTGGCAAGAAAAATCGGCAGAGAAAAAAGTTTATCGGTCGAAAACGTTTCGCTTTTGTTTTTGGCGGCGATAGGATTGCTTGCCGATATCGTGCTTAATTCCGTTTACGTTTACTTCGACACCACTCGCAATATAGTTACAAGCGTTATAATTTACGTTTATAACTGCTTGTGTTGTGTGCTTATAATCGCCGTTCAGTTGCACCTTATTAAAAATAAAAACCTCGAAAACGACTTGAATTTTATAAAAAAACTGAACGAACAGCAGCAAAAAAATTACAAAATTTCCAAGCAGAGCATAGAGATTATAAACATGAAGTGCCATGACATGCGTTACCAGATCAGGAAAATAGGCGAGAGAGAAACTATATCGGCTTCCGCTGTTTCGGAAATCGAAAACGCCGTATCCGTTTACGATTCCGCCGTCGTCACGGGCAATGCCGTTTTAGACACGGTGCTTACCGAAAAGAGCTTGCGTTGTTACGGCTCGGGAGTGCAGCTCATTTGCGTTGCGGACGGAAAACTTCTTTCCTTTATGGCGGACGAGGACGTGTATTCGCTTTTAGGCAACGCGCTCGATAACGCTATCGAAGCCGCGACCAATTGCCCCGAGGAAAAGCGGCTGATCGACTTAAACCTTTCTTCCGTCGGAAAAATGGTGAGCCTTATAATTTACAACACTTACGCCGTCGAAGTGAAAACGAAAAACGGCGAGATTGTTACAAGCAAAAAGGATAAAACCGCTCACGGTTACGGGCTTAAAAGTATAAGCTATATCGTCGGCAAGTACGGCGGCGATATGGACGTGTCCGCAAAAGACGGTATTTTCACGCTTTCCGTAATGTTCCCGAGGACGGAAAAAACGAATGTGACGTAAAATAAAACGAATGTGCCTTCCCTATTGACAGGGAAGGTTTTTCATATTACAATACAAATCGGGAAGCGAGAGGAACCGCATTCCGAATGCTTCTTATGCGGAAAAAATAACGGAGGTTAAAAAATTTGAACGAGAAATTGATGAAATTACCTTGGGGTATTTTTATCGGCACGTTTATTCTTTTGTTCTTTTACGATACTGTCGGCGTTATCGTCGCTTTTATCGTCACGAACGGAATAGCGGGCGCAACTAACGAGGCTACGGGGCTGTTTTCCACTCCCTGGCAAACGCTGATGTTCGTTTTCGATATAGTTTTCTTTATCGGGCTTGCGTTTTCGGTAGTTATGTACGTTTTGAAAAAGAAAGCAATTAAAGGTAAAACCGAAACGGAGGCGATGAAGGTATGAAG